>CASERA010000122.1 GCA_949290175.1 uncultured Ruminococcus sp. | reverse complement strand
TATACTCTTTCTCTGTCAGGATGTTCTCCTGACCATCCTGTCTGCGGCATCGTTTCCAGCCGATACATATCTTCTTTTGAAATTTCAAATGAAAACAGATTTTGATTTTCCTTCATCCTCTCTATCGAAGAAGATTTCGGAAGTGGGATAATCCCTTTCTGCACTGCAAATCTCAAACAGATTTGCGCAGGAGACACCCGGTATTTTTCTGCCAGCTCAAGAATCAACGGTTCCCTCAGCACGCGCGTTCTTCCAATAGGACTCCATGCCTGAACCTGTATCTGATGTTCCTGACAGTATCTTACAGCTGCTTCCTGGGTGTACCCCGGATGGAATTCCAACTGATCAACCATCGGTACTACCCTGCATTTTTCCAAAATATTTTCTATATGGTGAGGCAGGAAATTACTCAACCCAATTGCACGGATTTTTCCTTCCTCATACAGTTCTTCCATTGCTCGCCAGGTATCCACATCCAGCTGTTTCCATTCCCGGCAGTCCAATGAAGGACGCGGCCAGTGAATCAGATAGAGGTCGAGATAATCTGTATTTAGATTTTCCAGGCTCCTGTAAAAAGCTGCTTTCGTCTGCTCATATCCCATTTCATCCTTCCAAACTTTTGAAGCAAAGAAAAATTCTTCTCTTGGAATTCCACTTTGCTGCACTGCTTTGGCAAGGAAAGATTCTGTTTCATAAAATGAAGCTGTATCAAAGTAACGATATCCTGCTTCAATCGCCATACGGATAATCTCTGCGCTGTTTCCTTCTGCAGCCTTGTAAGTACCATATCCAGCACACGGAATCTGCACGCCATTATTTAATGTATAACAATCATAGATATGATTCATATGTTCCTCCTTTCCGGAAATTAAAAAGCCTCATCCCATCTGCCAATATGACAAAAAGGGACGAGGTACTTAAACTCGCGGTTCCACCCTGTTTGAACCGACAGAATAACCTGTCGGAACCACTTCATTCGATTATAACGGAATCACCGGACTGTTTTCAGCCACTCAGAGGTAGTTTTCAAATGCTTCTGTAAGCGGGAGTTTCCAGCCTAAGGCCCCCTTCTCTGTCTTCTTCCACACCCTACTCATCTCGTCACTGTATTAACATATTTTCAATATAGACTCATTATATCATCACTTCCGGTTTTGTCAACAAAATTATACAGTTCCCACCATATCTATCTATTTTTTCGTATCCTCATTGCAATAATTGCAAAAAATTCCCGTACCATATAATTCAAAAACAAGACTCCATTCGTTCCCGCAGCAATACCATATAAATCTGTATATCCTTCTTGCTTTCCTATCTGCAAAGCCCGATATACATGAAAATTGTTTGTCACAATTCCGATTGGCTGCGCTCTGTCTTCCAGATATCTGGCACTGAATTTGAGATTTTCTCTTGTGGATGTAGACTTGTCTTCTATCACGATCCTCTCGCTTTCAATCCCATGCTTCTTCAGATAATCCGCCATTGCGCATGCTTCCGGAATATCTTCCCCTTTGCCTTGTCCCCCGGATACAATTACAATGGTATCCGGATGTTCACTTAGATATTCCAACGCTGTATCCAATCTGCGTTTTAAAGAATTCGTAATCCGAACTCCCCTAATCTGAGCTCCCAGCACAATCAGATAGCCGTACACTTTCTTCTGATTTCGCCTCATTGCCAGGCAGATTTTTCCTTCTGTCAGCAGGAAAATAAGCCATACTGCAACTATGAAAATTTTCAAAACAGCTGCTAGAACCTCTCCATATGGCAGTATACTCAATCCCAAATGCCCTATTCCGCATACAATCCAGAACCGCGCAAAAGTGGAATTCCATTTTCTTGTATAAAAACAGAGCAACAGATAATATGCAAAGCTTCCTATAGCTGCTGCAATCAGATAAATTTTCATCTAGTGCTTTTACGCCCCTTCCTTTTCAGATTGTCTTTCATTTTCTGACTATATAATAAGAGCGCCTCCTACTTGCTGAGACGCCCTTACATTCCACTGTCAGTCTGCTTACGCATTCTTTCCGCAGCATTTTTTATATTTTTTTCCACTTCCGCATGGACACGGATCATTTCTTCCTATCTTCTTGCCTCTGCGGATTGTTCCGGACTGTTTCTGCTCACGATATAGACGTTTTTTCGTCTCTTCATCAAAAATCGCATCCCACTGTGGCAGTTCATACAGCCAGTCTGCTTTTGCATCCACCATGTTTTTATACAGTAATTCTTTATCAAAAACCAGGTTTACCTCTGTATCCTCTGTCATGGTTTCAATTGGATTCGGTATCTTCAGACTGTCATTAATACCATCCAGGAATCCTACCATTGTCATGACATCCTGTCCATATTTTTCAGCCAATTCTTTCACAGTTCCTTTTACTTCCACATCTGGTGCTTCCAGAAGCTGTTCGTAAATATTCTTTTCAATATTGAAATAATTTCCCCAGAATCTTTCCAGCTGCTCCTTTGTCAATTCTCTGTCATAGGCCATATCTCTCCACTGGTCTAATAAACACTTTTCACTCATTGTAAAAACTCCTTCTTTTTAGAAATTCAATCGTGCCCTTATTATATAACACTTTTCTCTGCCCGTAAACAACTATTTTCTCATCCGATTCATTGCAATCATTCTTTCTTTTGTATATAATAAATCTGTCGGCAGCATCTCATTTCCCCTGCCAATAAGTCATGATCAGATATTACGCGAAAGGAGCTTTTATGAAAAAATCAAAACGTGTTATGGCATTACTCGGTGCCATACTTCTTATACTCCTCTATGTCAGCACATTCATTTTTGCTTTCGTAGACCATTCTACATCACTTGGTCTGCTGAATGCTTCTATTGCAGCTACAATCCTGCTGCCTGTGCTGTTATATATCTATACACTGTTCTACCGCATTTCTCACAAAAACGATTCTGATGACTCTCACGATTCACCTTGATACTTAGATATACAATTCTGCCAGTTCTGCGACAGTGCTCCATTCGGACTGTCCGCAGACTGTTTTTCGCTCTCTTTTTTCTTCTGTCATCCTAATTCTTCTTCTCTTTTCCAGGTATTCTTCCATCGTTATTATTTCTTGATTGTTATGTATTGTGTTCTGACGCATAAAATACCTCCTTTTTACAGCCTTATTATTATATGATTACTCCCTTATATATATACCTGTCATTTACTCTGTATCTTTTCCTGATACTCTTTTATTTTATCAATGAATTGTGTCAAAGCTGTGGTAGAATTCTTAATTTTTTATTAGAGAATTCTTAAAAAAAGGGTGTTCCGGTTCTGCCCGCCACTGGCAGACATTTCCGGGACACCCTTGTCCTGATTATACTCGATTATTTATTACGATAGATGATATCGTCTCTTCCTGGTCCGTTGCTGACCATCGTAATCGGATATCCAATTTCTCCTTCAATAAATTCAATATATTTCCTGCAGTTTTCCGGCAAATCTTCGTACTTTTTAATTCCGCGGATATCACAATTCCATCCAGGAAGTGTTTTCAGAACCGGTTTTGCCTTCTCCAGAAGATGTGTAACAGGGAATTCTGTTGTCACTTCTCCATCAATCTCATATCCGACACATACCGGAATCTCCTCCAGATATCCAAGAACATCCAGAACTGTGAATGCAACATCTGTTGTTCCCTGCATTCTGCATCCATATTTAGATGCAACACAGTCAAACCATCCCATTCTTCTAGGACGTCCTGTTGTGGCACCGTACTCTCCGCCGTCACCACCGCGGCGTCTCAGTTCATCTGCCTCTTCTCCAAAGATTTCACTTACAAACGCACCTGCTCCTACTGCACTGGAGTATGCCTTGCACACTGTAATAATCTGCTTAATCTCATATGGAGGAATTCCTGCTCCAATCGCACCATATGCAGCTAAAGTTGAGGAAGATGTAACCATCGGATAAATTCCGTGATCTGGATCCTTCAGGGAACCAAGCTGTCCTTCCAGCAGAATCTCTTTTCCCTCTTTGATTGCATTATGAAGATACAGGGAAACATCACACACAAACGGAGCAACCATATCTTTGTACTCTATCAGTTCTTTATATAACTCATCAGGATTGATTAATGGTTTATGATATAAATGTTCCAGAAGGACATTCTTCTGCTCTGCCACACGGACAACTTTCTCTCTCAGAAGTTCGTCATCAAACAGCTCACTTACCTGGAAACCAATTTTCGCATATTTATCAGAATAAAACGGAGCAATTCCTGACTTTGTAGAGCCAAAAGATTTACCTCCCAGTCTTTCTTCTTCATAAGCATCAAAATTCTTATGGTAAGACATCACAATCTGTGCTCTGTCAGATACAAGAAGTTTCGGCTGCGGTACTCCCTGTGATACAATCTGCTGAACTTCTTCAAAAAGTCTTGGAATGTCAAGTGCTACTCCATTCCCTATAATGCTGGTAGTATGGTCATAGAACACTCCCGACGGCAATGTGTGCAGTGCAAACTTCCCATAATCATTTACAATGGTATGGCCTGCATTTGCCCCACCCTGAAAGCGGACGATAATATCTGCTTCTTTTCCAAGCATATCTGTAATCTTGCCCTTTCCTTCATCGCCCCAGTTAGCTCCTACTACTGCTTTTACCATTTCAAACCCTCCTGCGTATTCATCACTTTTAACTCTTAATTAGCAGTCCTTATGAAACAACTGCCTTATGAATTATACTATACTTTCCGTATTATGTAAAACACTTTTTCAGACTCTCTGTCGTATTTTACCGTTTTCTGTTCTTTCTTCCACTTTTTATCTCCTCTGCCTGGCTACATCAGTGGTGCGATCAGGCGCAATACCCTGCCGCATAAGCGCATTGGAAGACTGGTTTTTCTTAAATCTGAAACGGAGATCCTCCGACATTTTTTTAATGTTTCCTGAAAATCTCTTTCTATGTCCCATACAACCGGATTGTTATAAATGAAGACTCCACACTCAAAATGCAAATATAAGCTCCGATAGTCTAAATTAATCGTTCCTACTGTTGCAGTATCATTATCTGATACAAAAATTTTTGCATGTACAAATCCCGGGATAAATTCATAAATCTGTACACCTGCCTCAATTAATTCCCGATAAAACGTTTTTGCAACGGCAAATGCATACCATTTATCCGGAATATGCGGCATGATGATACACACCTCGATTCCGCTTTTTGCGGCTCTGGTCAGCGTATCCAGCATTCCACTGTCCAGAATCAGATACGGAGTCATGATATGAACATATTTTTTCGCATGATTCAAGATATGGAAATACACTTCTTCTCCTACATTTTCATTATCATACGGGCTATCTCCATACGGCAGCATAAATCCCAGTTCCCGGCGAAGCTCTGATTTCATCGGAGTCAGATAATTTTCAAAATGATCTGGTTTTAATTCCGTCACATTCCACATCTGCAAAAACAACATCGTCAGACTCTGCACCGCATCCCCTTTGAGCATTACTGCAGTATCCTTCCAATACCCAAACCGTTCTTTCCTATTAATATACTCATCCCCCAGGTTAATTCCTCCCGTGAATCCAACCTTGCCATCTATCACGCATATTTTCCTGTGGTCGCGGTTATTCTGCGTGGTAGACAAAACCGGGCGAATCGGACTAAACATCTTACATTGAATTCCAAATTTCCGGAGTTGTTTCGGATAGTTGTAAGGCAGCATAGAAATACTGCACATTCCATCATACATAAACCGCACTTCTACTCCTGCCGCCACCTTTTTTTTCAGGATATTGAGGATGGAATCCCACATATACCCTTCCTCCACAATAAAATATTCCATAAAAATGAATCTTTCTGCCTTGTTCAATTCACGCAGTAATGCGGGAAATTTTTCTTCTCCACATGAAAAATATTCTGCTTCTGTATTGCGGTAAGCCGGAAATCCAAGATGATACTGCATATAATGTGCCAGATTTGCATTGGACGGCTTGCTGGAACGCAGAGCTTCAATGACCTCTGATTTCTGCCCCATATATTTTGCAGTATCCAGTCTGAGCTCACGAAGCCTCTTTCCAATGTAGCGTGTCCCCAGCTGTGATTTTACCCAGATATAAAACAGACATCCAAATGCCGGAAAAATCAAAACCAGCAGCATCCATGTCATATTAAATGCCGGATTTCCTTTTTCATTGATAATATGGATTACAATGACTGCTCCCAGTACTATAAACGCACCATATACATAAACTGCATAATCATTAAGCATCGTTGCTGCCCCCAGCATCACTGCAAGTTGTAAAATGATGAGCAGTAAAATCAGCGCAGTACGACTGAACAGAACGCTCAATATCCCTTTTTTCGCTTTCTTTGCCGCCTTATTTTCCATAAATCTTTTCCTCTCTGTCTAAACCAAATACTTCATCAGTGTAGCATACTTTATTTTTCTTCTCAATACAGGTATACGAAACTTCCAAGGAAACATGCGAGGAAAAGCGGTGAAAGACTTGTAATTACTCCGGAAAAGTATTACAATATGTTTCGAATTCATAACTATCTGCTGGAAAGGAGATTATTACTATGAAAAAATATTTAAAATGGTTCGTCAGTCTTGCAGCTATCGGTTCTGCAATTGGCTTAATTATTGCTTATTTCTGCAAAGACAGACATGCAGATTCCGACAGTGATTCTGCTGTTCTTACAGAGGATGAGGATTTTGATTTAGATAGTGACTTAAAGCCTGTAACAGAACGCGGTTATGTTCCTCTCAACAGACCTTATACTACGGAACCTTCCGATGAATCTGATGACAAAGAAGAGCCGGAGGCTGAAACAACTTCTGAGAAAGAAGAAACTAAATCTGAATAAACATTCTTATAGAAAAAGGAGCATCGCTGCTCCTCTTTTTATTTTCCGCTTCTTCACACTAAGAAATCTCCCATGCCTGTTTCAGGATTTCTACTGCCTCTTCAATTTTTTCCTCACTCATATTGGCATATCCCAACAGAATTGTTGCCGCATGCTCTTCTTCCGGTTCGACGTAATACTCTGAAAGCCCATACACTTTTACGCCCCTCGTTTTCGCTTTTTGAATCAGTTCTTCCTCCGTCATTCCTTTTGGAAAATGCAGCAAAAGATGCACACCTGCATTCTCTCCGGAAATCCGGCATTTTGACTGGAAGCTTTTCAAACAAGCAAGCAGGGTATCGTGTCTGCTCTTATACAATGCTCTTGTTTTATTCAAGTGCCTTTCATAATACCCTTCTTCCATAAATCTCTGCAAAACCAACTGATCTACTTTTGAAACTGTAGAATTCAGAAAACTGCTTTTCTCCCAATACTGCTTCAAGAGTGGTCTTGGAAGCACCATATAACTGATACGAATTGCAGGTGCAATCGATTTTGAAAACGTTCCCATATAAATTACTTTCTCATGACTGTCATATCCCTTCAAAGATGGAATCGGCTTTCCCTTGTATCGGAATTCACTGTCATAATCATCTTCTATTATGTAACGCCCCGCCTCTCTATCTGCCCACTTCAAAAGCTCCATCCGTCGTTTTATAGGCATAACAATCCCAAGAGGATACTGATGGGATGGCATCACAAATGCAATATCTGCCCCTGATTCCTCTAGTTTTGTCACCTCCATTCCCTTTTCATCCATATCCACCGTATACACTTCATAAGAAAAACTCTTGAAAAGTCTGTAAGCCTGCTTATAGGTTGGATTTTCCAGGGCTACTTTGTGCTCCTGTCCGATAATCGTTGTCAAAAGAAGCAGCAGATAGTCATTTCCGGCACCAACTATTATTTGTTCCGGCGTACAGTTTACCCCTCGTGCCTGATACAGATAATGACTGATTGCCCTGCGCAGTCCATATTCCCCCTGTGAGTCTCCCATTCTAAACAGCTCCGCTCTGTCATCCACAAGGCTTTCTTTTGAAAGCTTTCTCCATGTATTATAAGGAAAACTTTTTAAATCTACTCCATTGGGTGTAAAATCATAAGAATAGACTTCCTTCGGTTTTTTTAATTCTCCTGTCTCGGTCTTTTCCTCCTGCCCCAGTCGGTACATCCCCTCAATCTCTGCTGCGAAATATCCTCTGCAAGGTTTTGCTTCCACATATCCTTCTGAAAGAAGCTGTTCATATGCCAGCTCCACTGTACTTCTGCTGACTTCCAGATATCTGCATAAAGACCTTGTAGATGGCAGTTTTTCTCCACTGGCAATCCTGCCCTCCTGTATTTCTTTTTTGATATGGCAGTAAATCTGCTCATATAAGGGGACTCCCGATTTTGGCTGCAAATTGATTGTCAGTTCATTCATACTTCTCCTCCTGCATCTTTTAGAAAAAGAGTGCTCCAAAAGCATCTGTACTTCTGAAACACTCTCTTTTATTTCCCGATTATTTCGGCAGTTTGAAAGAACTTTTCAAAGAGACAATGCGATTAAATACCAGTGCATCCGGTCTGGAATCTTTTGCATCAATACAGAAATATCCCTGTCTTACAAACTGAAAGCTGTCATATGGCTTCGCATCTTCAAAATTCGGTTCTACATAGCAGTCTTTCAAAACTGTCAGAGAATTTGGATTCAGATTCAAAGAACCATCCTCGTTGTATACACCCTTTTCTTCATCGATGATATTCTCATATAATCTGACCTCTGCCTTTACCGCATACGGTGCCGGAACCCAGTGAATCGTTCCTTTTACCTTTCGTCCTGTGAATCCACTTCCACTTTTCGTCTCCGGATCATATGTGCAGTGAACCACAGTTACATTTCCGTTCTCATCTTTTTCATAGCTTACACATTTTACAAAGTATGCCTGCATCAAGCGTACTTCATTGCCCGGAAACAGACGAAAATATTTCTTTGGCGGTTCTTCCATGAAATCGTCCCTGTTAATGTAAAGTTCTCTGCAGAATGGAATCTTCCTGCTTCCCAACTCTTCATTTTCCAGGTTATTGATGGCATCCAGATACTCTACCTGGTCTTCCGGATAATTATCGATAACCAGTTTTATCGGATCCAGTACTGCCATCATACGAGATTTTTTCATTTTCAAATCTTCTCTTAAACAATATTCCAGCATTGCATAATCCACGGAGCCATTGCTCTTGGAAACACCGCACATTTCTACAAACATCTTAATGGATTCGGGAGTAAATCCTCTTCTTCTGAGTGCTGCAATAGAAACAAGACGCGGATCATCCCATCCGTCTACAATCCCGTCTTCTACCATTTTTTTGATATAACGCTTTCCGGTCACCACATTTGTAAGATACAGCTTGGAAAATTCAATCTGTCTCGGAGGCATTTCAAATTCACATTCTTTGACTACCCAATCATAAAGCGGACGGTGATCTGCAAACTCCAGGGTACAGATAGAATGTGTAATATGCTCAATTGCATCTTCAATCGGATGTGCAAAATCGTACATCGGATAAATACACCATTTATCACCTGTATTGTGATGTGTCATATGTGCTACACGATAGATAATCGGGTCTCTCATATTGATGTTCGGAGATGCCATGTCAATTTTTGCACGCAGAACCTTCTCTCCATCTTTATATTTTCCATCTTTCATTGCTTCAAACAACTCCAGATTTTCTTCTACGGAGCGGTTTCTGTATGGACTCTCTTTCCCCGGTTCCGTCAGTGTTCCTCTGTATTCGCGGATTTCTTCCGGTGTCAGATCACACACATATGCCTTTCCTTTTTTAATCAACAGCACGGCATATTCATACATCTGCTCAAAATAATCCGATGCAAAATACAGATGATCACCCCAGTCAGCTCCCAGCCATTTAATATCTTCTTTAATCGAATCTACAAACTCAACCTTTTCCTTCGTCGGATTGGTATCATCAAAACGCATATGGAATGTTCCATTATATTTCTGTGCCAGACCATAATTTAAAAGGATAGACTTTGCATGTCCGATATGAAGATATCCGTTCGGCTCTGGTGGAAATCTCGTACAAACATGATCATACACACCCTCTGCAAGGTCTTTTTCTATCTCTTCTTCAATGAAATTTTTTGAAACAGCTTCGTTTTCCATAAATTCCTCCTCAAGTACAAACATTATGCAAATTATCTTATCATAAAACTATTTTTAGGACAAGGGCTGTAATCACAACATTTTCTTCACTTTTTCTTGTTCCGGATTCTCTTGTCTAAAAGCTGCGCTGCCTGTACAATCATCGCTGCATGATCTACTGCAATCATAGGCTGTTGTGATGACCCGGGTTCTGGGATCCCTGTCATAATCTCCATAAACAGCAAATTGCTCTAAAATCAGCCCCTTTACTCCGGTTTCTTCTTCTAACTCCCTTCCTGCCGTATCTTCCAAATTCTCCTGCATATTTACAAATCCCCCCGGAAGTGCCCAATATCCGATACTCGGATGATTGCTTCTTTTTACAAGCAGAACCTTCAAACAGTTTATATCTGTGACTATATCTTCCGAACTTGCAAAAATCACGGCATATCTACTCTCTCCTATCTGCATAATTATATATGATTTTTTCTATTTATGTTATTTACGTTAAAATTTTTTTATTATCTATCTATAAGTCCGCATATTTCCGCTTCATTCTTCTTTCAAAAGTAGTAAAAGCGCAGTAATTCTTCCTGGTTTCTTCATCAGTCATTTTTTCCTTTTTGTTTATGATTTAAATTTTTCAATAATATAGCTGATATACAACTGCATAAAATCAATATTCCAAAACTACAACTATAACTCTGAATACTTGTTTCGTAGTAACCAGAAACACCAAATACGGCTGTAATTGGATAAAAAGTTTTTAGTGTATTTGACATACTCATAAACAATCCTGCAAACGAGTAGATTTCAGCCACAACTAATGCAAGCCAATAACTTTTTTTCAAGTATGGTACGATTGCAATAATAGGCGAAACAGCAAAGAATACGCCTACACCCTCTAGAAAATACATTTTCAAAAAATTCATAAACACTGCCATAGATAAATTAGAAAAATGTAAAACAGCCTCTGTTGTAAATGTAATCATAAAAAGCAACAAATAGACCAGAATGCTAAATATCAAGGCCACAATCATTTTCGCAATCGTTAATTTTGTTTCATTCACTGGAATTAGCCGTAAAGATTTTAAAGTATCATCTTGTTCTTCACGGCAAATCATATAACTTCCCAAAAGAGCAATAACGGCAGGAAGAACAAACATTGTTGCCCATACTTGTGTAATAGTCATATACCAACCGGAAACATTGGTTGTTAATTGGTCGTCAGATACAGTTGTTATCCCACCTGCAAAAACAATCACCGCTATTAAAATAGTTGCAAAAATTGTAAACAGAATTATATTGGAACGACGAAGTTTTTGAAATTCCACCCATAATAATATTCGCATTTTCCCACCCTACTTTCTCTTGCCTAACTTGATGTTTGCAAGCAATACCGAAGCAATGCTCCATATACAAATACTAACCAAAGCAAGAGGAACACTATTTTGTAGGAGAGTAAGTCCCGAAATTGCTCCGTTTCTTGCAATAACGACAAGTATGCAAGAAAGTGGATGCAGACAGGAATTTACTGATGTTATTAAAAATCCAGCAAAAACATAAATCAATGTAACACAGACAGGGAGAATATATCCTTTCTGTGAAGCTGAAATTGACAATATCGGCAGTATCGCCAATGCAGTTAATCCAGCTATCTCCAAACATCTTTCCAAAAGGAACAATATACTCCCCCAGTCGAATGATACATAATTAGGAATCACACTGAACAATACGGAAGCAACAGCATTAAGAAGCATGAAGAAAATAGAATAAATTAGTACAACAAAAAATTTACTGAAAAAGTATCCCATTTTACTTACTGGTACAATCCATAGTTGTTTTAACATATCATATCTATTTTCGTCATGCATGAGCATAGTTCCAAATAAACCTAAGGTAAACGGTAAGATAATGAATAATGTGTATCCAAAGGCAGACCATTGATAAAATTTTGCAGGGTCAATGTCTGTTTCTCCTAAATAACTGAAATACAGAAAAGCAAAGAACGGCATAACAAAAGCAGATAATAACATCAACCAAATAAGTTTTTTACGACGTAACTTACAAAATTCAATTTGAACCAATTTAAGCAATGCCCTCACCCCCTGTAATCTTTTTAAAATAATCTTCTAAGGTATCATTATAAATTCCAGAACTAATAACTGTTATATCTTCCATGACAAGGGCTTTATTGACTTCTCCCATATTCAATGTCGTATCATAAATTCGTACTGTTTGTTCATCTTGAACAGAATAATCTTTTACATGAAATTGACGTTCTAATATCAGTATTGTTTTTGGAATATCCGAAACTTGCAATGAAATATACTTACTATTTCGTTTTTCTAATTCGCTCATACTGCTTTCTTCTAAAAGGACACCTTTATCAATAATTCCTATATCATCTGCAAGCAATGCTATTTCTGAAAGAATATGAGAAGAAATCAAAATAGTTTTTCCATGTTCTACACTTAGTTTCTTTATAAATTCACGTACCTCTGCAATGCCAATAGGGTCAAGTCCATTTGTGGGTTCATCTAAGATCAATAGTTCCGGGTCATGCAATATCGCATTTGCAATACCTAAACGTTGTTTCATACCAAGAGAATATTTAGCAAATGTTTTTTTGTCTTTATATGGTAACCCTACAACTTCTAATGCGTTTTTTACAGCATTAGGAAAAGCAGTCCCTCGTAATTTAGCAAAGATTTCTAAGTTTTCTGTTCCAGTCAAATTAGGATAAAAGCCAGGTGTTTCTATAATCGCACCAATTCGAGAGTATATTCTCTTTTCATTTCCACTAATATTTTTTCCAAAAACCTCTACGCTACCAAAAGTAGTCGGTGTCAATCCTAATATCATTTTCATTATGGTTGTTTTACCAGCACCATTCGGGACAAAGTTATATAGACACCAGCGGAAAACCGCATAAATAAAGGAAATTTTTAAAAGAAAGGAAAAATAGAAAAGTCTATAT
>CASERA010000121.1 GCA_949290175.1 uncultured Ruminococcus sp. | reverse complement strand
AATTAACTCCTTCATCTGACTAATTGTATTTTCCCGTCCTCGGGGCATATGTTCAGAAATATATGGAATCTCTGCCCAGACAATCATTCCATACTGATCACATAAATCATAGAAATACTGATCATGCTGGTAATGCGCAAGACGGATGGTATTTGCTCCAATCTCACGAATGAATTCCATGTCTTCCCTGTGGTGTTCTTTTGTTAAAGCATTACCAATGCCTTTTCGGTCCTGATGACGGGATACCCCGTGCAGCGGATAGGACCGTCCGTTCAGGAAAAATCCTTTCTTCGGATCCACACTAAATGTACGTACACCAAATGGAATACGCACTTCATCCTGAACCTTATCGTTTTTTATCAAATGAGCAACTGCCGTATACAGATATGGGTCTTCTACTCCGTCCCACAAATGGACTTCTGAAATAGTAAGAGTGACATCCTCTCCATCACCTTCTGCAACCGGATTTCCTTCTGCATCCAGTAATGTCACATGTACCCGGGCATCCGAAGCCTGATGGAAACTTTCCACCTGAACCACTCCGTCCTTCCCGTTCACTGTAGGAGTAACCTTCACACCTTCCCCACCGTAATAATCTAAGTCAAAATGATCTTTTGACACAATTTTCAACAGTACATCTCTGTATATTCCCCCATAGAAGGTAAAATCTGCCTTCTGCGGGTAAACTCTGTCATTAACACTGTTATCGGCTGCCACAACCAGTCTGTTCTCTTCCTTCAAGAAATCCGTGATATCCGCGCGGAATGTAGAATATCCACCATCATGGCTCATCACGTTCTTACCATTCAACTCTACCTGTGCAGAGGAATTCACTCCCTGAAATTCCAGATAGACCCTCTGCTCTTCCCGATTAAAATCAGGCATCGGAAATATTGTTCTGTAATGACAGGTTCCCCGATAATAATCGTTTCCTCCATCCTGTCCATCCAGTGCATTCCATGTATGTGGCAAATCCACTTTTACTTCAACTCCATCACGACCTGTAAACAGCCACCCTTGATTGAGTTCAATTTTTCTTCTTAATATTTCATTATGCATAACTGATTCTCCATAACTTTCTGTTTTCCCATACATTATTTTTATCTTTTTTGTATTTTTCTATATTATATTGTTAATTTTTCACAAATACAATACTTTATACCTAACTGGTACTTTATATTTCCTAAGTGGTCAAAAGCACCGCATTTACATGACAAAAAGCGCCAAACCAGGACTTTTACTTGATTTGACGCTTTCTTCTCTTTTATTTCTATTGCACTTTTGCAATATCAATTAGTGTTAAATTTTTGATGTCTGTATTTTCAAGACTGGTAATTAATGCTTCTGCTGTATCAATAGCTGTGAGAACATTTACACCTGTCTCAATTGCATTTCTTCGGATTACAAAACCATCTCTGGAATGTTCCGCTCCCTGTGCCGGAATATCAATTACTAAATCGATTTCATGTCCCAGAATCAAATCCAGAAGATTTGGAGATTCCTGTTCAATTTTACGGACAGGAATTGCTTTCACGCCCCCCTCCCGCAATGCCCTTGCAGTTCCGCTTGTAGCAAAGATACGATATCCAATCTTCTCAAATCTGCGTCCAATCTCCACAGCTTCCGGTTGGTCTTCATCCCGTACCGTCATAATCATGTTTTTGTATTTCGGCAGTTTGATTCCTGCTCCCAGGAATGCCTTATACAACGCTTCATCAAATGTCTTTGCAATACCAAGACACTCTCCTGTCGACTTCATTTCCGGTCCAAGGCTGATATCAGCACCACGGATTTTTTCAAAGGAGAATACCGGCATTTTCACTGCCACATAATCTGCTTCCGGCTGAAGTCCCGGTGTATATCCAAGTTCCTGAATCTTATTTCCAATGATTACTTTGGATGCAAGCGGCACAATCGGAATTCCCGTTACTTTACTGATATAAGGTACTGTACGGCTGGAACGAGGATTTACCTCAATTACGTATACATCATCCTCACCACATACGATAAACTGAATATTGATCAGACCTACTACATGCAGAGATTTTGCGAGCCTTCTTGTATATTCTGCAATCTTATCTTTGGCTTTCTGTGTCAGACTTTGTGCCGGATATACAGAGATACTGTCACCGGAGTGGATTCCCGCACGCTCAATGTGCTCCATAATTCCTGGAATCAAGATATCTTCTCCATCGCATACCGCATCTACTTCTATTTCTTTTCCCTGTAAATATTTGTCTACAAGAATTGGATGATCCTGTGCAATTCTATTGATGATACCAATAAACTCGTCAATATCATTATCATTAATCGCAATCTGCATTCCCTGGCCTCCGAGTACATAAGATGGTCTTACTAATACCGGATAACCAAGTTTGTTAGCAACTTCTTTTGCTTCTTCTGCTGTATATACAGTTCCTCCTGTAGGACGTGGAATCTCACATTCTTCCAAAATGGCATCAAACAGCTCTCTGTCTTCCGCTTTATCTACATTTTCTGCAGAAGTTCCCAAAATCGGAACTCCCATCTTCATCAGAGCTTCCGTCAGCTTAATTGCTGTCTGTCCACCGAACTGAACAACTGCTCCATCCGGCCTTTCAATATCCACAATGCTTTCTACATCTTCAGGTGTCAGAGGTTCAAAGTACAGCTTATCAGCAATATCAAAGTCTGTACTTACAGTTTCAGGATTATTGTTTACAATGATTGTCTCATATCCCTCTTTTGCGAATGCCCATGTACAATGTACAGAACAAAAGTCGAATTCAATTCCCTGACCGATACGGATTGGTCCGGAGCCAAGCACAAGAACTTTTTTCTTATCTTTTGTTTCTTCTACTTCGTTTTCACTTCCATATACAGAATAGTAATACGGTGTCTCTGCCGCAAATTCTGCCGCACAGGTATCTACCATTTTATATGCTGCAACAATTCCATTCTCATGACGAAGGTCATGAATTTCACGCTCAGATTTGCCTGTAAGTCTTGCAATAACTGTATCCGGAAATTCCATACGTTTTGCTTCTTTCAAAAGCTCTGGTGTAAGAGCTTCTGTTTTCAGTGCATTTTCCATTTCTACGATGATTGCAAATTTATCAATAAACCACTCATCGATCATTGTGATTTCATGAATCTTCTCATAGCTGATTCCGCGGCGGATTGCTTCCGCAATTCTCCACATACGCATATCATCTACAATTTCCAGCTCTTCTATCAGTTCTTCTTCTGATAATCCTGTGAAATCATAGGACATTAAACTGTCTACATGCTGCTCCAGAGAACGGATTGCTTTCATCAAAGCACCTTCAAAGTTATCACAAATACTCATAACTTCTCCGGTTGCTTTCATTTGTGTTGTCAATGTTCTCTTCGCACTAATGAACTTATCAAATGGAAGTCGCGGAAGTTTTACTACGCAGTAATCAAGCATCGGCTCAAAACTTGCATATGTCTTTTGTGTAATTGCATTTTTAATTTCATCCAGCGTATAGCCAAGTGCAATCTTCGCAGCAACCTTCGCAATCGGATATCCCGTTGCTTTGGATGCCAATGCAGAAGAACGGCTTACACGTGGATTTACTTCGATAACGCAATATTCAAATGTCTCCGGGTGCAGGGCATACTGTACATTACATCCTCCAGTGATATTCAATTCACTGATGATATTCAATGCTGAGGTACGCAGCATCTGGTATTCTTTATCTCCCAGAGTCTGCGACGGTGCCACAACGATACTGTCTCCCGTGTGCACACCAACCGGGTCAATATTTTCCATATTACATACTGTAATGCAGTTTCCATTCCCATCACGCATTACCTCATACTCGATTTCTTTCCATCCCGAAATACAACGCTCTACAAGCACCTGTCCTACACGGGAAAGGCGAAGTCCATTTTCCAGAATTTCAACAAGCTGTTCTGAATCATGAGCAATACCACCGCCGCTTCCTCCCAGTGTATACGCAGGACGAAGCACAACCGGATATCCGATTTTATTTGCAAATGCAAGACCATCTTCTACATTCTCCACAACAAGAGACGCTGCTACCGGCTCTCCAATTTTTTCCATGGCTGCCTTGAACTCCAAACGATCCTCTGCTTTTTTGATCGTCTCAGATGTGGTACCAATCAAACGCACATTATGAGCTTTTAAAAATCCTTTTTCTTCCAGCTCCATAGCAAGGTTCAAACCTGCCTGTCCACCAAGTGTAGGCAGGACACTGTCTGGTTTTTCTTTTAAAATCAGCTGCTCTACAACTTCAACAGTCAGAGGCTCGATATACACGCGGTCTGCAATGTCTTTATCTGTCATAATTGTCGCCGGGTTAGAGTTCAGAAGAACGACCTCAATCCCCTCTTCTTTCAGAGAACGACATGCCTGTGTTCCGGCATAGTCAAACTCCGCTGCCTGTCCAATTATGATAGGACCGGATCCGATGACTAATACTTTTTTAATACTATTATCTCTTGGCATTATTTCGCTCCTCCCATCATATCAATGAATCTGTCAAACAGGTAACTGGAATCCTGTGGTCCCGGGCATGCTTCCGGATGAAATTGTACAGTAAAGATATTCTTTCCGACATATGACAACCCTTCATTTGTTCCATCATTTACATTCACAAATGCCGGAACTGCAACATTTGGATCTACATTTTCCGCATCCACTACATAACCATGATTCTGTGAAGAAATGTATACACGATTTGTCTGCAGATCTTTTACCGGATGGTTTCCGCCACGATGTCCGTATTTCAATTTATGCGTAGTCGCGCCAGTAGCCAGAGCCATCAGCTGATGCCCCAAACAAATCGCAAAAATTGGAATATCTGTGTTGTATAGTTTCTTGATTTCTTCAATAATAGATGTGCAGTCTGCCGGATCTCCTGGTCCATTTGACAACATGATTCCGTCAGGATTAGATAAAATGATTTCTTCTGCAGTTGTGTGGGCCGGATATACAGTCACTTCGCAACCACGTTGATTTAAAGATTTGGCAATATTATTTTTTGCTCCTAAATCCAACAATGCTACTTTCTTTCCTGTTCCTTCCAGAACATATTTCTCACCGCATGTTACCTTAGAAACAACATCCCCTACCGCATAGGCTTTTAATTTAGGAAGAATCTCTTCCATATCATAATGTTCATTTGTTGTAATCATACCGTTCATGGTACCTTTTTCTCTCAGAATTTTTGTAAGAGCACGTGTATCCACGCCAGCAATTCCCGGAATATCCTGTTCTTTCAGAAAGTCCTGAATTGTCCCTTCACATCTGAAATTACTTGGCATACGAGATAACTCTCTCACAATATAACCATCCGGCCATGCTTTTTTAGATTCCATGTCGGATGTAATTCCATAATTACCAATTAATGGATAGGTCATTACAACTGCCTGTCCCGCATAAGAAGGGTCAGTCAACACCTCTAAATATCCCGTCATGGAGGTATTAAATACGATTTCGCTAATCATCTCTCTTGTCGAACCAATGCTTGTCCCAGTAAACACAGTTCCATCTTCTAAAATCAGAAATGCCTTCATTTGTTCACCTTGTCCCTTCATAAATTTTGCTTAATTTGATTATCGTTACATAACAAAGGCACTCTTGGAGTCTTTCATTCCAGAGCGCCCAAATTCTCAAATTGTAAAGATTATACTATATAAAGAATAATATTTCAACTTCTTTTTTCAAGTAATAATCCTTAAATTTTCTAATGAATTTTTATTATTTTTGTTAACATTTCATCAATTTTATCATAATGCCGATGCAATTGAAGAATACCATCCTTTTTATTGCCGTTCTTCAAGTAAACATAAATTTTTCTATGGATTTCGTACCACTCCTCCAATTCTTCTTTTGTGCTGCTGCTCAAAATATGCTCAATCTCCGCATCACAAAGGTCATCCAGGGAATCCATGACAACTTTTAACAATTGATTTCCTCCCGCCTGAATCAGACACTGATGAAACTGTCTGTCATATTCCGGTACAAAATCCTTATTTTTCATTCCTTTCAGTGCATCATGCAAATGCTCCATATCTCTTTCATCTGCATGTTCCACTGCTGTAAGAAATGCTTCTATTTCCAAAACTCTGCGCAGTCTGCTGACTTCATGAAAATTACTCTGCCCGGTAAGAAGCATCATAGAGAACACATTTCCCAGACTTTTCTCTGGCATATTCACAAGATAATTTCCTTTTCCCTGGCAGCTTTTCAGCATTCCTGTGTGTTCCATCATACGAAGTGCTTCCCTCACAGAATTACGTCCCAGCCCCAGTGTTTCCGCAAGCACTCTCTCCGACGGAATTTTCCCACCGCATTGAATCTTGTTTTCTTGAATCAGCATTTTTAAATAGTCAATTACCCGTTCATAAGTTCTCTCATTCATTTACTGCTTTCCTCTGAACTTTTCCTCTAAACTTTAGATTTACATCTCCTACATCAATTCAGCAAATACCGATGCACCAATCACTGTCAGCAACCCGGCAACAGCAATCGCAAGACTGCTCATTGCTCCTTCTACAGGTCCTATTTCCATTGCTCTCGCAGTTCCTGCTGCATGAGCAGAAGTTCCCAGCGCCAATCCCTTTGCAATAGGCTCATGAATCCGGAAGAGTTTGTATATTCCATCTGCAATCACATTTCCAAACACACCGGTAATCACAATTACTGCTACGGTAATCGTTGCAATGCCGCCTAGCTCTTCAGAAACTCCCATTCCAATTGCAGTGGTTATGGATTTGGGAAGTAATGTCACATACATTTCATGAGACAGTCCAAATAATTTTGCCAAAATCAGCACACTCACCAGACTCGCCAGCACACCTGAAATAATTCCTGCTGCCACTGCTTTCAAGTTTTTCTTCAAAAGACTCAACTGCTGATACAATGGGACGGCAAGACATACCGTCGCCGGTGTCAGCAGATAACTAATGTACTGTGCTCCCCGATTGTAATCCTCGTATTGGATGTGGAACACAGACAGACACCCCATTACACAAATTATCCCGATTAGAAGTGGATTAAAGATTGCCATACGGTACTTTCTCTTTAAAAGAAGTCCTATTTCATAACTGATTAAACTGACTGCTGCTCCAAAAAATACTGAATCTACAAAAAATGTTTTCATTCTTTTTCCCCTTTTTGTTGTGCTTTTTCTTTGTGTATCACTGCCTGTGTTACTTTTCCCGTTACTACCATCACAAAAATTGTTGTAATCAATGTAATCACAATGACGGGAATCCACACTGGTTTCAACACGTCCCAAGCCGTCAGTAAACCTACTCCCGCTGGAATAAACATTACCGGCATAATTTGTATTAAAAAAACAGCCGCTTCATTCACCTGGCTGATTTTCAAAATACCTGTCTTTAATACACCCAACATCAACACCAATCCCCACACACTTGCCGGAACAGGCAGCGGAATCAGCCATTTGAGCAGTTCACCTAAAAACGATACCACTATAATAATTATAAATTGTCTTAAAATTTTCATAATGCTCTTTCTCCCTTATAATCAACTGGTAGTACCAGTTGATTATAAGAAAGCATTTATTAAAAGTCAAGGATTTCTCATATCTTCTTATTTCCCGCCATAACATCTGCATTATTGTTCGGAATATTTCCAAACATGACTAATAAAAATGTTATAAGTACTCCTTAAAAATCCATCTTTCTTAAAGAACATATTCACCCAATATTCTTCCAATTTGGATAATATCGCTAGTCCCGGTAAATTCAAACTTTAAAATCAATCATAAATTCTTCTCCTTCTCTGTACCTCTGCACCACTATATATAATCACCGAAGCGGTTATATCATTTTCAAGACTGCCAGATTTTGAATTATCCCGATAGCAGTCTATACATTCTTGTAGAAATTGTATTTTTGTGATATTGATTAGTGTAAGCTTCTTGGTATCTGTATTCTAATCTTTGCCTGTCTTTCTTCCTTCACCTGAGCAGTATAGTTATAGCCCGGATAAGACTCTGTGCGGTCAGCATAGATAGCCATCTGCCGCCACAGATTCTGTCATGTCAGTTCCGCGATCCGCGACACCCCTACATATATCTCTGAGATTTTATACCATGTTTTATAATCGACAGTTCCTGTCTGCGGCAGCCCAAATACTGACTGAAACGTTCTTACAGCTTCTGATGTGGCAGGTCCGTAAATACCATCTACTGAGATTTTAGGAATTGCCGGATAAGCATCTGATATGACGTTAATCTGCTCCTGAAGCTGCCTTACTTTGGCACCGCTGGAGCCATTCTCCAACGTATAACCGGGCCAGGATGCCGGAATACCCGAGATTTCCTCTGCCGTATTGATATACATGTCACTTCCGTAATAATATCGCAGAATTTCAATTGGAGTATAACCCTGATCCCCCAAAGTTTTAGACCCCCACTGGGTCATCCAATTCGGGCATGTTACTCTGTATCCATCGCAATACTGTGTCAATATTGGCTGCCTTACATTCGGCCGGGATAAATAATTCGAAAAAATTTCATCTACAACCACAGATATCGTATCATAGATATTGCGTTCGGGAATCCATTTGTGATCAAATGCAGTAGAAGATGTAATCGTGAAATCATATCCCTTATTGCGATACCACTCCGTATAAACTCGATTTAGAGTAAATGACATAATTGCCAATACATTCGCACGTATGGTGTTCTCCGGCCATGTAGCATAAATTTCACTAGATGCAACATTCTTAATGTAATCTTTGTACTTTACATAATAATTATTTGCAGTAGAGTCTCTTGGAGAACCATCATGCACCACAATATATTCGGGAATCACGACTCTGCTTAATACAATTTCTCCTGATTCCGTAACCGGCTTAATCTCATCTTCGGCAATCTTAGGCGGATATTCCCCATACAAAGTATGCGCCGGAATTACAAAAACCTCTTCATTTTCTCTCGCCTGATCATTCGGTCTCATTTCCACATTTTGGATTGCAGTTACATCCGGCAGAATTTCTGTTCCCGAAATGTTAATTGATTCGAACCCCGGCGCCTCAATATTCAATGTATATTCCGAATATGGCTGCCGTCCGGAACCTGCATTTAAACTGTATTCCAGAGGTGGTGCATCCAATTCAATTTCTTCAGTCTGTCCGGAAGAATCCGTTCTTAAGCGTTCTAAAACATTTTCCGGAACTCCCGTATAGGAAATCGTAATCGAAGCATCTGAAATCGGATAAGAGGTAACCTGAGAAGTTACATTTATCCTTAGTTTTCCTTTATCCGGAATATCCTGCATTGCTTTTACACCATTTTTTCTGATTGAATAATCACTAATTGAACTCATATTATCCCTTTCAAAAAAGCATCTCTACTAACTATATGCATTCAAAATAATGAAATACCATACATTTGACGGGACAATCTATTAAAACAGACGCATAATATCGTTATACATTACAAATATCATCAGAATCATCAATGCCGCAAAACCTGCAAAATGCACCATGCCTTCTTTCTCTGGCGGAACTCGCTTTCTGCGTACTGCTTCAATCAGAAGGAATACTAAACGTCCGCCGTCCAGTGCCGGTATTGGAAGCAGATTCATAACCCCGAGGTTTGCAGAAATAAAGATTCCCAGGTTCATCATACTTAATACTACTGCTCCAATTCCTGACGGAGCTGCTGCATCATATGTCTGACCGACAACCTCTACAATACCGACCGGTCCTGACATCTGATTCATTCCAATCTGTCCTGTCACAAGCATTTTCAAACTCTCAATCGTGTAGTTTACCCAGTATTTTACAGTATACGCCCCATACTGTATTGAGCCGATGATTCCAGGTTTTACCCGTTCTCCTGCAAATGTGAATCCCATCCTCTTTATCTGATCTCCTTGAAGCTGACGTTTCTCCAGATTCACAGTATACTCTTTTCCATCTCTTTCATAGGTCAGTTCTACCGAATCATCCTGGCTGTGCCCCAGATTATACAGAGATACTTCCTCCATTAGATGAATGTTTTTCCCATTAATTTCTGTAATCACATCCCCCGGCTGTATTCCCTGTTCTATGGCATCATATCCACTTTCAACTTCCTGAATCACCGGTTTTGAATAACCAACTATCCCTATCATAACTGCAGCCATAATCAATGCCAGTATAAAGTTAAAAACAGGTCCTGCTGCAATTACAGAAATTCTCGCCCATACAGATTTGCTGTTAAAACTCCCCTCTGCCATATCATCGGCATCATCTTCGCCCATCATACAAGCTCCTCCCAGCGGAAGCAGTTTCAAACTGAACTTAGTCCCTTTGAATTCTTTCCCTATAATCGTGGGACCCAATCCTAAAGAAAACTCATCTACTCGTATGTCATTTAACTTTGCAAGCGCAAAATGCCCCAGTTCGTGAAATATAATAATCGCGCTGAACAGAATAATTGCTAAAATAATTCCCATATGCTACCACCTGCTTCTAATGAATTCATATGTTTCCCGTCCTGTCTCCAGTATCTGCTCTACCGTTGGATTTAAAATCAGCTTATGCTTCTCCATACAGTTCTGTATAATCTCCGGTATTTGGAGATAACGGATTTTCCTATCAAGGAACAGCGCAACCGCAAGTTCATTTGCCGCATTCAAAACTGTCGGAAGGGAGCCTCCCGTTCTTCCTGCTTCATAAGCCAGCTTCAATCCATAAAATGTCTCCATATCCGGACGCTCAAATGTCAGTTGTGTCAGTTTTCCAAAATCCAAACGCTCTCCCGACAAAAATCTTCTTTCCGGATAATACAGTGCATACTGAATCGGAAGTTTCATATCCGGCGTTCCAAGCTCTGCAATGATTGCCCCATCCTCATACTCTACCATAGAATGTATAATACTCTGTGGCTGAACCACCACTTCTACCTGATCCACTGAAACATCAAACAGCCATTTTGCCTCTATGACTTCCAACCCTTTATTGACCATTGTGGACGAATCAATTGTGATTTTACGCCCCATTTCCCAGTTCGGATGCTTCAAAGCATCTTCCACCTGAATCTGTTCCAGTTCCTCCCGTTTCCGTCCCCGGAACGGCCCGCCGGATGCTGTCAGCAGAATTTTATGAATTGATTTCTGCTGCCCGCCCTGCAAAGATTGAAAAATTGCACTATGCTCACTGTCAACAGGAAGAATGGATACTCCATATTCTTTTGCCAGCGGCATAATAATATGCCCTGCTGTAACCAGTGTTTCTTTATTTGCCAGAGCAATATCTTTTTTTGCCTTAATTGCTTCAATAGTAGGAAGAATTCCAATCATTCCCACAATTGCCGTCACGAGAATCTCAGCCTCTCTCTCAACGGCTGCTTCTTTCAGACCTTCCATCCCGGATACGATTCTTACATCTAAATCTTTGATATTTTCTTTCAGGTCATTTGCCTTTTCTTCTGACCATACAGCCGCCAGCTTCGGCCGGAATTCTCTAATCTGCCTTTCTAAAAGCTGAATATTACTTCCTGCTGCCAGGGCTGTCACTTCAATATCCCCATTCTCCCGGACAACTTCCAGAGTCTGAGTTCCAATAGATCCTGTAGATCCAAGTATCGCTATCTTTTTCATAAGAATTTCCTTTCTCCATTACAAAAGTACTGTCAAATAGAAAATAATCGGAGCCGTAAAAATGACACTGTCAAACCGGTCCAAAATTCCTCCATGTCCTGGAATCAATTTGCCATAGTCCTTGATGTCATGATTTCGCTTGATTGCAGAAGCTGCCAGGTCTCCTACCTGCGAAATTGCGCCTCCTACCGCTCCAATCACTGCAAAACTCAAAATATTAACTCCTGCCTTTCCCCAGTGATTGATTGCCAGTGCATAAAGAACTGCTATCAGCGCTGCTCCTGCAATACCGCCGATACCACCTTCCACAGACTTCTTAGGACTCAATTTTGGTGCCATCTTGTGTTTTCCTATCAGCATTCCTACACAATATGCACAAGTATCACATCCCCATGCACAAATGAAAACGAGCCATACAAGAAACACACCTCCTGCCAGCATTCTTGTCTGATAGATATATGACAGCATTACCGCCACATAAAAGACTCCAAAAAATGCCGCCAAAACCTGTTCTGTACGGTACTGTGGGAAAGAAAACACAAGTACTGCCATCAAACAGATTAAAAATGCCATAAACAACATCATAAACCAGTCAGTTGTATCTGGCAGCAAAGGCTTCGCATACAACAGTGCATAATATCCTGCTGCAAATAAAAAACCACAAATCCCAATTCCTTTATTCTGGATTTCAAATACTCTGTACAATTCATACAGGCCAATCATACTAATAATAAAAAGTGTAGCAAACAGAATCTTGCCTCCGGAAATTACAGTAATTAATGCAAGAATCACTAAAAGTATTCCACTTAACAACCGCGTCTTAAACATCGTCCTCCTCCTTTATCCCGCCGTAACGTCTGTCTCTCTTATTATACTGGTCGATAGCTTTTACCAATTCCTCTTTTGTAAAATCCGGCCATGGAATTTCTGTAAAATAGAATTCTGTATACGCCATCTGCCAGAGCAGATAATTAGAAAGACGCAGTTCTCCGCTTGTACGAATTAAGAGATCCGGATCGGGAATATCATGAGTATCTAAATACGATTCATATAAATTTTCATCGATTTCCTCTGGCATAACCTTTCCGTCCACACAGTCTTTTGCCAGTCTGCGCATGGCACGAAGCATTTCATCTCTGCTGCCATAGTTAATTGCAATCTGAAAATTCAACCCGCCATTGTCTTTACTTGCTTCTTCCAGCTCCCGGATTCTGTTCTTAATGTCATCATCCAAAGGCTCCAAGTCACCGATGACCCGGATTTTCATATCATTTTTCTTCGCTGTTTTAAGACATGTTTTCATATAATTGCGAAGCAGCTTCATCAGTGCAGACACTTCTTCCTTGGGACGGCTCCAATTCTCTGTTGAAAATGCATATACGGTCAGATATTTAATCCCCATGCGCCATGCTTCTTCACAGATTCTCTCCACATTCCTGCTGCCCTGTGCATGTCCATAATTTCTCGGCATTCCTTTTGATTTTGCCCAACGTCCATTTCCATCCAAAATGATTGCCACATGCTGCGGTACCTTCATTTTTCGTCCTCCTACCCTTATATCGGAATCATATTTCCTCAAAGATGGAAAAGAGGAGCCGTAAAAACCCGCCCCTCCTGTGATTCCATAACTGATTTTCGCCTACGATACCAGGTCACGCCTTAAACAGTAAGCACTTCTTTTGATTTTACTTCTACTTCTTTGTCTACTTCTGCAATATATTTGTCTGTCAGTTTCTGCAGTGCATCTTCCAAATCTTTAATTCCGTCTTCAGAAATCTCTGTCCCTTTTAATTTCTTAAACGCATCATTTCCGTCACGACGGATATTACGGATTGCAACCTTAGCCGCCTCCCCTTTTTTCTTGACATCCTTCACCAGTTCTTTTCTCCGCTCTTCTGTCAGTTCCGGAAACATCAGACGTACAACTGTTCCGTCGTTCGTAGGATTGATTCCGATATCAGACATCAGAATTGCTTTTTCAATCTCTTTTAACAGGCTCTTTTCCCATGGTTGAATCTGGATCATACGTGCCTCCGGAACAGAAATGTTCGCTGCCTGCTGAATCGGAGTCGGTACCCCGTAATAATCCACAGTCAGTTTATCCAGTACATGCGGGTTGGCACGTCCTGCCCGAATTGTTGCCAGTTCACTCCCCAGATTACTGATTGTCTTTGTCATCTTCTCGTCATATACTTTTAATTTTTCATCCATTTTAATATCCTCCTATACTGTAACCTTTGTTCCTGTAAATCTGCCGCTCATCGTCTCTACAATACTGTTCTCTTCATTCAAACCGAATACAAGCATCGGCATGTGATTCTCCAGACAAAGAATTGTTGCAGTCAGATCCACTGCTGCCAATTTCTTGTCAATCACTTCCTGAATCGAAACTTCATCATATTTTTTTGCTTCCGGATTTACCTTCGGATCACTGTCATAAATTCCGTCAATGGCTTTTGCCAGAAGCATCGCATCTGCTTCAATCTCAATCGCACGCAGTACTGCACCGGTGTCTGTTGAAAAATATGGATGTCCGGTTCCGCCTGCAAAAAATACAACCTTTCCTTCTTCCATCGCTGCAACTGCTGCATCCTTAGAAAACAAAGTAGTAAACGCACCACATACAAACGGTGTGAAAACTTCTGTCTTCATTCCCACATGGCGGAAAATGTCAGATACATAAATACAGTTCATCACCGTAGCAAGCATACCGATTTGATCGGCTTTCGTACGGTCAATCGTTTCGCTTGTGCGGCCTCTCCAGAAATTCCCGCCTCCTGTTACAATGGCGACCTGAATTCCCTGGTCTGTCAGCTGCTTCACCTGTTTTGCAACCCCGATACAGGTTGCCTCGTCAAATCCTGTCTTTTTATCTCCGGCAAGTGCTTCGCCGCTCAGCTTTAACAATACTCTTTTCATATGTCCTGGCTCCTTCAATTCTTCAGTATGCGTCATTCATACACGCATTGCACGTATTCTAAAATGAAGTATACCATAAGTTTTCCAATTTGTCATGCACATATACAGGAACTTACCGTGAACTCTCCGCTGCCTTTTCGGCATGAAAAAACGTTGACATTCCTTTT
>CASERA010000120.1 GCA_949290175.1 uncultured Ruminococcus sp. | reverse complement strand
ACGCATCGCCCCAATTGCCTGTTTCAGATTTCGTTTTGCAGGACATATAAAACTGCAGGATCCACACTCCACACATTCCAGACCATTCATTTTAACAAATCCTTCTTCATTATGGCGCTCTGCCAAATCCGCAAGACGAGAAGGAATAATTCTGCTTGGACAGACTTCTACACATCTTCCGCAATTAATACAAGCAGTTACTTTCGACTCTGCAACTTCATCTTTTTGAAATGCCAGAATCGAGGAAGAAGTCTTTGTCACCGGTGCATCCAGTGTCACCATTGCAAATCCCATCATCGGGCCGCCAGAAATCAATTTACGCGGCTCTGTTTTAAAGCCCCCTGCCGCTTCTACAAGCTCACTGTGACTGATACCTAGCGGTACCTTGAAATTTCCGGGATTTACGATATCGTCGCCACTCACAGTTACTACTCTTTCCATCAGAGGTCTCCCTAAAACAACTGCATGATGAACTGCAATCAGAGTCTCCACGTTATCCACAATACATCCTGCGTCTGCCGGAAGCATCGCTGCATGAATTGCACGCTTTGTCACCGCATAAATCAGCTGACGTTCTGCTCCCTGCGGATACTTCGTCTCAAGCAGCTTTACTTCCATGCGCTCCTCTCCTGCAATAGCTTCTGTTAGCTTTGCAGCACAGTCTTTTTTGTTGTCTTCTACAGCAAAAATTCCTTTTGCATTCGGGAAAAGTGAAAGAATTACTTTCATTCCACTGACAATCTCATCTGTATATTCCAGCATTCTTCTATAATCTGCTGTAATATACGGTTCACATTCTGCTCCATTTGCAATAATATAATCAACTTTTTCAGGTTCTTTTGGAGAAAGTTTTACTTTTGTAGGAAATCCTGCACCTCCCATTCCGACAACACCTGCTTCGCTGATTTTTTGAATGATTTCCTCACGTGACATCTCTGATAAAGATTTCACAGGTTCATATTCTACTTGCGCATATTCCCCATCGTTTTCAATGACAATACAGTTCACCTGACTGCCCGCCGGATTAAACCGCATCTCCAAAGCCTTCACTGTTCCAGAAACAGAAGCATATATAGGTGCAGATACATAGCCTCCAGCATCTGCTATTTTCTGACCTTTCAAAACATAATCACCTTTTTTCACCAATGGGGTAGCCGGTGCTCCAATATGCTGGGAAACCGGATAAACAAGCTCCCCCTTTGGAAGAAGCTCTTCAATTGCCCGGTCCTTTGCAAGGCTCTTTCCATCTTTCGGATGGATACCACCTTTAAAAGTTAAAAGTCCCATCTAAATTTCCTCCCTTTCTTTGTCTCAATATATCTATTTTACTAAAAAATGGACATAAAATCCAGGATTCCTCCATGGATTATTGTATATTTTTCCAAACATTTTATCAAATTTTTAACATGGTTTGTAAGAATATTTAACTTGTTTAAATAAAAGCACTAAAAAAGAGTGAAAACCCATAGGTCTTCACTCTATATAAAACCCACTTTTACTCTGCGTCCGCTTCTTCAACTTTCTCTTCCGGCTCAAGTGCTTTCATGCTCAGACTAATTTTCTTTTCAGCTTCGTTTAAGTCTACGATTTTGGCTGTAATCTCCTGACCAATTGAAAGAACATCAGATGGTTTGTCAACATGAGCTCTGGAAATCTGGGAAACATGAAGCAAAGCATCCACTCCAGGCGCCAATTCTACGAATGCACCAAAGTCTGTCATACGTGCTACCTTTCCTGTAATTTCAGATCCAACAGCAAAATCTTCAGCTGCATGTGCCCATGGATTTGTCTCAGGAAACTTCAGGCTCAGAGCAATCTTTGTATCATTGATATCTTTTACAAGAACTTTTACCTGATCTCCAACCTGGAATACTTTCTTCGGATTCTCTACTCTTCCCCAAGACATCTCAGAGATATGTAGCAGTCCATCTACACCACCAAGATCAATAAATGCTCCGAAATCTGTCACATTCTTAACAGTTCCTTCTACTGTGTCTCCAACTTTCAGTTTTGCAAATAATTCTTTCTGTTTTTCAGCTTTCTCAGCTACCAGAAGCTGTCTTCTGTCACCGATTACGCGATTTCTTCTAGGATTGAATTCGCTGATTACAAACTCAATCTCCTGTCCTTCGTATTTGCTCAGATCTTTTTCGTAAGAATCTGATACAAGGCTTGCCGGAATGAATACTCGCGCTTCATCTACGGTAGCACATAATCCACCACCAAGAATCTGAGTAACTGTGGCTTTGAGTACTTCTTTGTTCTCATATGCTTCACGCAGTCTCTCATTTCCTTTTTCTGCAGCAAGTCTCTTATAAGTTAATAATACCTGACCTTCTCCGTCATTTACTTTTAAAACCTTTACAGTCATAGAATCTCCAACTGAAACAACTGTTGTTAAATCAATAGACTGATCATTGGAATACTCGTTTTTGGTGATAATACCATCTGCTTTATATCCGATATTCAGGATAATCTCATCTGGTTTCACATCAATTACCGTACCCTCTACTACTTCTCCGTTGTGAATTGTTTTGAATGACTCTTCTAACATTTGT
>CASERA010000119.1 GCA_949290175.1 uncultured Ruminococcus sp. | reverse complement strand
GAACCCATGGATGCAAATGCCTGTTCAATCTCACCTGATACTGCCTGATAACAGGCACTCCCCTGCTCCAGCACTTGACTGATACTTTCCGTTGTCCCCAAAAGAGCGTTGTCTAAATCTTCCGCCTTGTTGCTGGTTCCTTTTAAAAGCTCCATATTCTGCTCTATATTCGTTCCCGTTTGTTTCAAAAATGCAGATGTGGTATCCAGCATCTGCTGCATGGAAACTGTCATATTAAAGAGTGCATCTACTGTTTCAGATGCAGCTTCCAGATTTCCCGCAATCTTCCGGACATTTACGGCAAGATTATTCGCTGCTGTCTGTGCGCCTTCCTGCTCCATCACTGCGGACAGCGCATCCAGAACATCCAATCCTATGAGAGCCACTGTCCGGGCAAAAATCTCATCTACCTGCTGCTGAACCGCACCTGCACCTTTATCTGTAACTTTCGGAGCAATTGCATTTTCCTTTTCATTCAGATAATAGAGAATATCTGATTTATGGACATCTCTGGAAAAAAGACTCATCATATCTTCACTGAACGATTCAGGAATTACAATTGCAGCATAATATTCTCCTGATTTTACACCTTCCAAAGCTTCATCCTTATCCGTAAACACCCAGTCCAACTGTTCGTTTTCGCGCAGACTGGACATAATTTTTTCTCCTAAATTCAGCTCCAGCGGGACAAGACTTCCTTCATATCCTTTATCCATACTTGCAACTGCCACTTTCAGATTCCCTGTGCTGCCATATGGGTCCCAGCTGGCTGCTATATTAAACCAGGCATAGAGAGAAGGAACAACGCTTAGTCCAAGCACAACAATCAGAGCAATAACATTTTTATAAATATGTTTGATATCATTGATAAAAATTTTTCCTATATTCTTCAAGCTTCCTTCTCTCCTTTCTCCTTGCTGTCTCTTAAAATCTCCATCAGTTCTTCCTGCGACATTTCCATTAATTTTTTTCTCCTGTGCAAACTTTCATGGAGATATTCAATACAGATTAAATAAACAGCAATTCCAATAATTGATGCAATCCACAATGCAAGGAATACCATTTTGGAACTAATGCTGAACATTAAAATTAAGAAAATTACCGGAATAATCAAAATTGCCAAAAATCCTCTCCGAATCCTCTTCCGGTAATTCGCTTCAAATTTCTCCGCTTTCCGGTATAGTTCTTCTTTAAATCCTTCCTGTCCTACCAGAATTTTTACTGCTGCCGACAAACGTACCCGTTCCTTAGTCATCCCTTCTTCTTCACAAATCATCAAATCTGTTTCCGCCAATTTGTTATCAAACATCCGGTTCAGATTCAGTAGAAGTGGTCGAATTCCTATTCCTATCACAAGAAAAACCGGAATATAGACTGCCAGACACAGCAAGTTCTCCGCATAATGATACTGGTAAATTCCTGCCGAAGCTTCCCGCATTGCATTGATTCCATAAGTAAATGGGAGAAGCGGATGCAATTTCTGGAAAAATACCGGTGTCATTTCAATCGGATACGTTCCCGCAGAGCCTGGAATTTGTATAATTACCAGAATAACACTCAGCGCCTTTCCAATGTGTTTAAATGTAATAGACAACGCATATATGATATTCACATAAACAAAGGATGCAAATATACCTGCAAATACAAATGCTCCCGGAGACTCACACTGAATCTTCAACAGATACAAATCTCCCAGACAGATAATCAATGCCTGAATCATGCCAAATACCACAAACAACATCCATCTTCCCATATAAGACTGTACTGCCGTAAACTGCCTGACCTTTTCATCTCTGTCTACTTCCAGTTTAAAAATCGCAATCAGAACAATACCGCCTACCCATATTGCCAGATTTGTATAAAACGGTGCCAGTGCAGAGCCGTAATTTTCTACCGGATAAAAACTTTCCGTTTTTAACTGTACCGGCGATGCCATGAACTGGGCAACTGTTTCCTCGTCCATTCCAGTCAGTGACAGAAAATCCTGATACGACTGTGAATTCTTCAGTGCATCCGCATCTGTCACAATCTGTGTCAACTGTTCCTGAACAGATTCCAGTGTATTTTGGGTACTTTCCAACCCTTTTTTTGTATCACTCAGTCCGCTATCCAAACTTGCCAGAATACTTTTCAGCTGGTCTGTTGAGGGCGAAATTCCTGACAGGACTCCGGATACTTTTCCAGACAGCCGGGCGAATGAATTCAAAGACTGATTCAGCCACGGAAATACATTTTGTTCTAAAGAATCTTTTGAAGCG
>CASERA010000118.1 GCA_949290175.1 uncultured Ruminococcus sp. | reverse complement strand
CAGCCACAGTAGGAGCAATTTTTGTAATGTTGTGCGATTTGTTTGGCAGGGTGGTGATTGCACCTTACGAATTAAATATCAGTGTAGTAGTAAGTATACTGGGGAGCATTATTTTCACAGTAATCTTATTTAAGAAGAAACGGTAAGGAGGAAGATGATGAAAGGCTTAACTTATAAGAAAACGGTGATTCTGCTTGCTGTACTAACCGTTATCAGCGTACTTCTGTTCTTGTCTTTTGGACTTACCGCGAAAAATATGGATTTCTTTCTGCCACGCAGGATGAAAAAAATAGGAGCTATTCTATTGACGGCATATTGCATTGGGTATTCATCCGTTACATTTCAGACGATTACCCAGAATAAAATTTTGACGCCTAGTGTAATGGGAATGGATTCTATGTATCAGTTTGTACAGACTGTAATTGTGTTTTTCTTTGGTTCTCATCAGTTGGCAATGATGACAGGAGTCTCAAACTTCTTCCTGTCAATTGGCGTGATGCTTTTATTCTCGTGTCTGTTGTTTATGCTTTTGTTCTGGGGAGAAGGGAAAAATGTGTATTTTCTTGTATTGGCTGGAATGATTATCGGAGGATTGTTCAACGGCCTTGCTACATTTATGCAGGTTTTGCTGGATCCCAATGAATTCCTTGTATTACAAGGGAAAATGTTTGCTAGTTTTGATAAGGTGAACGAGGGGCTTCTGGGTGTCAGTGTAATTATTCTGATTGTTGTTTTTATCATTAGCTATGGGGATTACGCATATCTGGATGTATTGTCCCTGGGAGTAGACCATACAATAAATCTGGGAATCCCTTACAGAAGACTGGTTTTTAAAAACCTTCTTTGTACAGCAGTGCTGATATCGGTTTCTACAGCATTGACAGGTCCGATTACCTTTTTGGGAATCCTGGTTGCAAGCATCTCACGGGAAATTATCAAAACATATCGTCATAGCTGGCGGGTGGCAGGCGCCGTTCTACTGGGAGCATTTGCACTTATTTTTGGACAGATGGCAGTAGAGAGAATATTTGAATTTAGTACAACAATCAGTGTGATTGTGAACTTTATAGGCGGAATCTACTTTATATATTTAATGATTAAGGAGGCAAAAAGATGATTTCTACAAAGCAGGTAGAAAAGTCCTACGGCAGTAAGAGAGTTGTTCAAGATGTCAGTGTTGAGTTGCCGGAAAATAAAATTATTGCCTTTATCGGAAGTAATGGTGCCGGCAAAAGTACGTTGATTTCGATTATTAGCCGGACGATTATGAAAAATGATGGATTTGTTTACATTGATGGAAAAGAATTGGATGAGTGGAAAACCCAGAAACTGGCACAGAAACTTTCAATTCTAAAACAGACAAACCATCTTAATATCCGGCTTACAGTTAGAGAATTGATTGAATTTGGTCGATTTCCTTATTCAAAAGGCAGGCTGACAAGGGAAGATAAAGAAAAAGTGGACCAGGCAGTCGCTTATATGGAACTGGGAGAGCTGGAAGACCGTTATCTGGATGAATTGAGCGGTGGACAAAGACAAATGGCGTTCATTGCAATGGTGATTGCACAGGATACGGATTACATTTTTCTGGATGAGCCTCTTAATAACCTTGACATGCGGCATTCTGTTCAGATTATGAAAGTGCTTCGCCGTTTGGTAGATGAGATGGGAAAGACAGTCATGGTGGTAATTCATGATATTAATTTTGTATCTTGCTACGCGGATCATATAGTAGCGATGAAGGATGGAAAAGTTGTACACCAAGGAGAACGCGATGAAATAATACAACCTGAAGTTCTTAAAAAAATTTATGGAATGAATATTCAGGTACAGCAGGTTGATGGCAAGAGAATCTGTTTGTACTACGAATAGAAACAGGAGGAATTATATTATAATGAGAAAATTTTTAAAACCGGCAATGTGTGTAGCGTTATCAACATTTATTTTGGCAGGCTGCCAGCAGGGAGGGCAGACAGAAACAAGTGAGTCTGAAGTAAAGGAAGTTGTCATTGAGCATTCTAAGGGAACAACAACTGTTCCTGTAAATCCCCAGAAGGTGGTTGTGTTTGATCTGGGAATTCTTGATATTATGGATGCTCTGGATGTGGAAGCAGAAGTAGCTGTGCCAACGGATAATTTAACAAGCTATTTAGATGAATACGCAGATGCAGTTAATGCAGGAGGAATCAAAGATCCGGACATTGAAACAATTTATGAGTTTGAACCAGATGTTATTTTTATCAGTGGACGTCAGGCAGACTATTATGAAGAACTGAATGATATTGCACCAACAGTATATGTAGAACAGGATGCTTCGGCTTATATGGAAGACTTTGAGAAAAATGTGGGATATATTGCAGATTTGTTTGGAAAGCAGGAAGAAGCAAACGAGCAGCTTGCAGAAATTGAAGAGCTGATTGCAGAAGGAAAGGCAAAAGCAGAAGAGAGTGAAGAAAAAGCACTGATTGTATTAACAAATGATGGTGGTATGAGTGCTTATGGTAAAGGATCTCGTTTTGGTATTATCCATGATGTACTGGGTGTGAAGACAGCGGATGAGACAATTGAAGTGTCTACGCATGGTCAGGAGGCAAGCTACGAATATATTTCCCAGGTAAATCCGGATATTTTGTTCGTGATTGACCGTACTGCGGTTGTAGGTGGAAATACAGCTTCATCTGACACTTTGAATAACGGTCTTGTAAATAATACAAATGCCGGACAGAATGGAAAGATTGTTTACCTCGATGCCGAAACATGGTATCTTGGAGGTGCTGGTCTGACTTCAGTGAAAAACATGGTAGAAGAAGTTGTAGAAGCATTATAAAATATAAAAAAGGAACTCTTTCGGTTCAGCATTTTGAGGTGCAGTCGTAAGAGTTCCTCTTTTTATTGAAATTTTTAATTTTCTGTCCGGCTGTCATGCAGCTGATAATCATCGGTGACAAAGATTGCTTCTACGCCTTCTGTATTTTGAATCAGGCGCATTCCTTCTTCTAGTCCCAGGGCAAAACAGGTTGTACTGAGGGCATCACCATCTACGGATTGCTCGGAAATAATGGTTACTTGCAAAAGGTTATTTTCGTAGGGATATCCAGTATCCGGGTTGAGAATGTGGTGGTAAATCCTTCCGTCTTTTTCAAAATACCTCTCGTAGGTACCGGAAGAAACAACAGATTGATCGGTCACGTCGACACTGTCAATAATTTCGTTCTGCTCAGCAAAGGGCTTCTGGATTCCCAGGTGAAAGGGGCTGCCATCTGTTTTATTTCCGATTACAACGGTATTGCCACCGAGAGAAATCAGCCCATGTTCGACTCCTTCACTTTCCAGATATTCTTTTATTTTATCTGCAATATAGCCTTTTGCAATAGCGCCCAAATCAATTGCAGCTTCCGAATCCAGAAGCTGTACTGTATTGCCGACGATTTTGATATTATGGTAATCTACGTGGCTTTTTGCTTCTTCAATTGCCGCAGTATCCGGAATCTGTCCATCGTTATGCCCCAGATTCCATAGGGAGCTCAAAGGAGCAATGGTAATGTCAAATCGCCCGCCTGATAATTCACAGTATGAGAGTGCCGTTTCAATTAATTCAGCAGTTTCTTGATTGACACTGACAGGGGAACCGTTGGCATTATTGATTCTGGAGACGTCACTTGTTTCAATAGTACGGCTGAGCAGATTCTCATAATAGGTACATAGTTCTTGTGTCTGCTCTAAAATAGAGGTATCTTTTGTACCCCAGATTTTGACGGAAACAATGGTGTCAAAATACATTCCAGTCATCTCTAGTCCGGTGTCATTCCCGGATGTGCTGCATCCGGATAAAAGTAATATACTCCCACTTAAAATCAGCAGAATTCTTTTGATGCGTTTTTTCATAATAGTCCTCCAATGCACTCAGTATAGCGAATCTACGAGAAAAATGCAAGGTTGGAATCGAACGTGTGGTTGCATTCTAAAATTTGGTGTGCTATGATAATTTCCAGAAAGGATTTTGAAAATGAAAAAAAGAGACTGGATTATCATAATATGTGTAGTTGCAGCTGCAGGATTGACTGGCGGCTGGTTTTTCTTTACAAAAGAACAGGGGGACAGAGTAATTGTGACAGTAAATGGCAGTCAGTTTGGCACTTATGATTTAAATGAGGAACAGACTATTGATATCAATGGAACCAATCGGCTCATTATACGGGAGGGGACAGCTAAGATGGAGTTCGCAGACTGTCCGGATCAGCTATGTGTACACCAAAAAGCAATATCCAAAACCGGAGAGACGATTATCTGTCTTCCGAATGAGGTGATTGTAACTGTAGAAGGAAGTGGAGAAAATGAGCTGGATGCAATTGTAAACTGATAAAAAACCGGAGATACGAAGATGAAAAGCAAAACAGCATATTTTGGCGTATTTACAGCATTAGCATTGATTTTCAGTTATATAGAAACATTAATTCCGATTCCCTTTGGAATTCCGGGAATGAAATTGGGCCTGGCGAATCTGGTTATCGTTATTGTTTTATATCAGGAGGGATGGAAAGAAGCTTTGATTCTTTCTGTCGTAAGAATTGTTCTATCGGGATTTATGTTTGGAAGTTTGAGCATGATTATTTACAGCCTGGCAGGAGGAATACTGAGCTTGATTGTTATGACTGTACTTCAAAAAAATGGAGGATTCAGCAGAATTGGCGTCAGCATTGCCGGAGGTGTTTCACATAATATCGGCCAGATGGTTATTGCAATGTTTGTGGTAGAGACTTATCGTATCATTTACTACCTGCCGGTACTATTGATTTCAGGTATGTTGACCGGACTGTTAATCGGAATTATTGCAAATGAAGTTTTAAAGAGGATTTCCGGGATAT
>CASERA010000117.1 GCA_949290175.1 uncultured Ruminococcus sp. | reverse complement strand
TTCATTATGATGACGATGATGGTTCCTTCCCAGATCGGAATCATTGGATATATGATTGAGATGAGAAATATTGGGTTGAATGCGACACTCTGGCCGATGATTTTTACATGGTTTGCCAATGGATTCGGAGCATACTGGATGATTTCCTTTATCAAAAGTTCACTTCCGATTGAGCTGGTAGAAAGTGCAAGAATTGACGGAGCAAGTGAAATCAAAATATTCCGTTCAATTGTGCTGCCGTGTATCAAACCAGGACTTCTCACATTATGTCTGCTGATTTTTTTGTGGTCATGGAATAACTATATGATTCCACTGGTATTTATCAACAAAGCGGAGAACTACACCATTCCTATTTTCATCAAGAGTCTTGCCAGTGCATATCGTACGGACTACGGAGCACAGCTTGCAGGACTTACGCTTGCAACGATTCCTCTGCTGATTCTTTTTATCATCGGATCTAAGAACTTTATCAGAGGTCTGACGGCGGGGGCTGTGAAAGGCTAGGAGCAGCCTGAGCAGCAAGAAAGGACGTGACAGTATTTTGAAATTGACAGTTTATATTGTAGATGATGAGCCTATGGCTATCCGGTATCTGGAAATGCTTCTGAAGGGGACAGCGCTGGAACTGGAGGTCATAGGCACGGCTCCTAATGGAGTGAAAGCAATTCCGGAGATAGCGAGGCTTCATCCGGATTTTGTTTTTGTAGATATCAGTATGCCTGTTATGGATGGACTGCAGATGTCCGAAGAGGTATTGAAACAGAATCCGGCACAAAAGATATTCATGCTGACTGCATACAGGGATTTTGAGTATGCAAAGAAAAGTGTGCGTATCGGGGTGGCGGATTATATATTAAAAAACGAGTTATCGGAACAGGCGCTCGAGGAGCTGATTCGTAAAAATGCGAAAGATCTTGATTTGGAGAGACGTCAGAGACATACGATAATGGAAACGAACCTCCGCAATTTTTTTCTGTCAAATAACTTTTCTGGTGTGGGAGAGGAATGGATTTATCAGGATAAACCGCTGCAGCGGTATGTCCTCTTTTATATAGCGCCAAGACCGGAAATCGTGCTGAAACACCAGGATCGAAGACACGGAGAATATGCTGACTGTTATGAGATACAGAACAGCATAACAGAGCTGGGAATCGTCTGCCGTGCATTTATTGAAATGTTCCGGAATGAATACTGTGGTATTTTTTTTGTTCAACAGGACACAGGAGATATCGGGTGGAAATGCAGGAAGATTGCTGGGAATATCATGGAACGTTTCGGGCGGGATATGCCTGACCATATCTGCCTGGTTTCTTCCCCGGTTGGTCAATTTTTCATGCTTCAGAATATGTACAACCGACTTCGCAGTAAGATGGAATTCCTCTATGCAGGAACGAAAACAGTTTATCTAGAGAGCGAGATTTTGCCCCGGAAGATTTCGGACGGAAATCTGAATCAGGATACCTGGATAGCACAGTGGAGACAGGTACTGGAAAAGGGAGATCAAAAGGAGGCAGGTGCGCTCCTGGAAATGCATCTTAAGGATATGAGGGAATGTCTTGGGGTATGGGAGTACACAGAGAAAATACAGGAAATTTGTCGGAATATGGAAGCGTTGCTGAAGGAAAAAAATTTCAGTCTTCAGATTTTAAAGCTGGCGGCGTCCTATATGGATGTGGAGCTTCTTGAGAAAGATTTAAGAGACAGTCAGGACAGATACCTGGAAGAACAGCAGGAACGCAGGGAGAACCGCTATTCCAGACATACCATTCTTGCCCAGGAGTATATCCAGAATAATTACAGCCGGGATATATCTGTAGCAGACATATCTGAAGCGGCAGGAATATCAGAGGGGCATTTGAGACGATGTTTTAAAAAGGAAATGAAAGTCAATGTAGTAAATTATCTGACAGACTATCGTCTGAACAGCGCAAAAAACCTGATGAAAGGCGGTAGAGAAAATATTGACGAAATATGGAAGAAGACCGGATTTACGTCCGGTCAGTATTTCAGTTATGTATTTAAAAAGAAGGAAGGAATCACTCCGAGGGATTATATGAGGATGGCGAATGATGAAGGCAGCAATCAGCAGAATAAGTGAAAAATTTAAGAAAAAGAAAATGGGGAGCCTGCAGCCAAAACTTACGCTGCCGGTTCTGCTGGCAGTCGCTGCAACGTTTCTGGTGATTTTGCTTATCTGCATTGTTTATTACAAGAGTGCATACCGGGAGAGGGAAATCAGTAATCAGCGCAAACAGATGGACAAAGTTGTATACGGAATTTCTACGATGCAAAGTACGGTGGAAAATGTTTCTAAGCAGATTGTAGTAAGTGAGGTTGTGCAGGGGAGAATCCGGTATCCGGTGAAACCGTCGGCAGAATATTTCGTAGCGTCCGATAACATACGGAATGCGCTGGGAACTTATACCTTCATCATGGATTATATACAGGAAATTTTGATTTATACGAAGGAAGGCAATACATGCAGTAGTTCTCTGTTCAGGGATAAGTTTGAACCAAATAAAGAAGGATGGTATATGGATTTTAAGCAAACCGGGGAAGGCAAAGGGTATACGAAAGTCCATACAGCGACCATTTCTCAGAACGGCAGAACCCGGAATGTAATCAGTTATGTACTAACCTACTACTCCGTGTTGGATTATAATCAAGAATTGGGTGACCTAATCATCAGCCTTGATTATGCATCGATGGAAAAAATGGCGACTGTCGATATGTCTCTTTTGGAAGGGTATGCTATATATGATAAGCGCGGAGAGCATGTCCTTGGAAATGGAGAAATTGGGATACCATACAGCGAGATTAAGAATATCAGCGATGAGCAGTTTACGGATGAAGACGGCAACATTTATCTGATATCAAAAGAACTGGGAAACGATTGGGTTATGGTGACGGAAATATCTGGACGTCTGTTACAAAGACAAATATTGCTTGTGGAAATCTCGATTGTATTTGCGTTTGTTGTACTTGCGCTCTTGATTGTATTTGCCCTTTCCCACAACATCAGAAAAGTGGTGGAACCGATCAACCGTTTAAGCCTGGCAGCGGAACAATTCGGAAGGGGAAATTTCGACGTGTCTGTAGACGTCAGCACGGGAGACGAGGTTGAGATTCTTGCAAATGCTTTTAACAAGATGGTGCAGAATGTCCAGCATTACACAGAGATGTCGGTGGAACATGAGAAGATTATCCGTAGGAGTCAGGTCGATCAGTTGCTGCTGCAGATTAATCCGCATTTCATTTATAATACCCTGAATTCGATAGTCTATATGGCAAGAATAGAGGGAAATCAGGATATCGAAGAATTTGTGAATGCATTCATCTCGCTTCTGCAGAGCACGCTGCATGTGGAAAATAAAATATATATTTCTCTGGAAGAGGAGATCAAGAATGTTGAGAATTATTTGATTCTTCAGAAATACCGGTATATGGATAAATTTGAAGAAGTAATCCATTGTCCGGAGGAACTAAAAACATACATGGTCCCGAAGGTGATTCTCCAGCCTATCGTTGAAAATGCGATTTTCCACGGGGTCGCTCCGATGGAGGGGAAAGGAAAGCTTGTCGTTTCGGTTGAGAAGAAACAGAATAAGCTTCATATCGTTGTGGAAGATAATGGGATTGGAATGTCGGATGATATGATAAAACGTCTGTTTGACGATGAATATGTAGGCGGAGGCGGTATGAGAAAAATCGGTATCGCCAATGTATACCGCAGGATAAAGGAAATCTGCGGGGAAGAATATGGTTTTCGCATAGAGAGTGCCAAAGGTGCCGGGACCAGAGTTATCATAGATTTACCGCTAAAAGTGGAATAGGAGGATGGAAAGAATGGCAGATATTGCAAATATATACGCAGCAGATGCTGCCAGGTATAAGAATATGCAGTATAACAGAGTGGGAAATAGTGGGCTGAAGTTTCCTGCTGTGTCACTGGGGTTTTGGCATAATTTTGGCTCAAAGGATTCTTATGACAATATGAAAGCAATGTGCAGGGTTGCATTTGACTGTGGAATTACACAGTTTGACCTGGCCAATAATTATGGTCCGGTATATGGGAGTGCAGAAACGAATTTTGGAAATATCATGGAGCAGGATTTTGTGCCCTACAGAGACGAGCTGATCATCACCACAAAGGCAGGTTATGATATGTGGGACGGACCATACGGGGACGGTGGCAGCAGAAAATATTTGATGGCAAGTATCGATCAGAGCCTGAAACGGATGAAGCTGGATTACGTAGACATTTTTTATCATCACAGAATGGATAAGGAGACCCCTCTTGAAGAGACCATGCAGGCTCTAGCGGATATTGTAAGGTCTGGCAAAGCACTGTATGTGGGAGTTTCCAATTATGACCGGGAATATACGCAGAAGGCGGTAGAGATTTTAAAGGAACTGCACTGCCCGTTTGTGGTGAATCAGAGAAGATATTCCATTTTTGACAGGACGATCGAGGAGGACGGTGTGAAAGCATTCTGTAAAGAAGCGGGGATGGGGATTATCGCATTTAGTCCGCTTGCACAGGGGATGCTCACCGATAAATACCTGAATGGTATTCCTTCCGACAGCAGAATTGCAAAGGACAACAGGTTCCTTCATACCAGTGATATTACCGAAAAAAGACTTGCACAGATTGCCGCATTGAATCGGCTTGCGAAAGAGAGGGGACAGACACTTGCACAGATGGCGCTGTCCTGGGTACTGAAGGATGACGAAGTATGTTCGGTATTAATTGGTGCATCAAAACCTTCACAGATTTTGGAAAATATCTCTGTAGTAACTCAGGCTTCCTTCTCGGAAGAAGAATTGATGTGTATTGATGAGATTTGTGCTAAATAGACAATATATGTGGGAGAGAAACAATGAGTGAATTGAAAGGTGGATTTACGCTGCCAGGTGAGGCAGGATATGAGAATTTAACATTAAAAATGGCAGAAAAATGGGGGGCGGATGTCATTCGGGACAGCGATGGAACCGAGCTTTCTCCGGAAATACTGGATGCCGGTTACGGAATCTATTCTACCATCTGCATTATCCGTGACCATAATGAGTGGGCAAAGAAAAACAAGGATAAGCTACAGCAGACCTTTCTGATGACACATCCGATGGTCGCAAAGGAAGAGAATCTTGTAATCGGGCTCATGGAAGATTTTTTTGCAGAGCAGTTTTCTGTCAACGACGCTCCAGAGGCGATGGAATATTGGCAGGTATACGACCGGACGACGGATAGAGAAATTCCCGCCTCAAAGTGGGAATATCACAGTGAAAATCAGACTGTGGAAGTCCATGATATTATACCGTTTCATACCTATACGGTCAGTTTTCTTGCATATCGTATCTGGGAAGAGATTTCCATGTATAATCATATTACCAACAACTGGAATAAGGAACATCTAATGCAGATTGATCCGCGTTATCCCCAGGCGAGGGCATTTATGAAGGAATGGTTGGAAGACTGGTGCAAGGAGCATCCCCATACGACAGTAGTACGATTTACTTCTCTATTCTATAACTTTGTATGGATTTGGGGAAGCAGTGAGCGAAATCGGAATTTGTTTGCAGATTGGGGCTCTTATGATTTTACGGTCAGTCCACTGGCTCTGAAGGAATTCGAGAAAGAATATGGTTATGCCCTCACGGCAGAAGATTTTATCAATCAAGGGAAATTGCAGGTGACACATATGCCAGCGACGCCACATAAAAGAGACTGGATGGATTTCATCAATCAGTTTGTCGTGGGCTTCACAAAAGAGTTGGTAGCGATTACTCACAAATATGGAAAAAAAGCATATGTATTTTACGATGACAGCTGGGTTGGTCTGGAACCTTATGGGGAGCGTTTTGCTGAATTTGGATTTGATGGTCTGATTAAATGTGTATTTTCAGGTTATGAAGCAAGACTTTGCGCGGGAGTGGACGTTCCTACTCATGAATTAAGGCTGCATCCATATCTCTTTCCGGTAGGGCTTGGCGGTGCCCCCACGTTTCAGGATGGCGGCAATCCTACGGAGGATGCCAAAGAATACTGGAATCAGGTCAGACGTGCTCTTTTGCGTGCCCCGATTCAGAGAATCGGACTGGGTGGTTATCTGCATTTAACAGAAGATTTTCCAGATTTTCAGGATTATATTGAAGAGATATCTGATGAATTCAGAAGAATGCAGAGCTATCATCAGTGCGGTCGTCCGTACACAGCAAAGCCGAAAGTAGCAGTGCTGCACTATTGGGGAAAGCTCCGTTCCTGGACACTTTCAGGGCACTTCCATGAAACGTATATGCATGATTTGATTCATGTCAATGAAGC
>CASERA010000116.1 GCA_949290175.1 uncultured Ruminococcus sp. | reverse complement strand
CTTGCCATATATTTCTTTGGGCACATACGCCTTCACTGCAATCCCCTCCGGCACGTATTTTTCTTCTATGAGCTGTCCCTGGGTGCGGATTAACTGAATTTTTCCTGCTTCTGCAAAGGAGTAAAGCCGTTCAATATAAATCTGATCTCTTCGGACAATTTCCAGAAGTGCCTCTTTTAACTCTTCTAATCCTTGGCGGGTCTTTGCCGAAACCGGAATCGAATATTCAGCCTGGAAATCCCTGAAATTCCCCTGTGTTTCCAGCTTGTCCTGTTTATTGAACAGGGTGATCACTGGTTTCCCCTCTGCACCAAGCTGTCTCAGCGTTTCATACACAACGAACATCTGTGTATCCTTATGCGGATTGGATGCATCAACTACATGGATAATAATATCTGCGTATTTTGCTTCTTCCAGTGTACTTTTAAATGCCTCAATCAGGTGATGCGGAAGCTTACGGATAAAACCGACCGTATCACTCAATAAAATTTCCTGGGTATCTGAAAGACAAAGTGCGCGTGTCGTTGTGTCCAGTGTAGAGAACAGCATTGCATCTTCCAAAATTCCGGCATTTGTCAGCGCATTTTCCAGACTGCTCTTGCCTGCAGATGTATATCCGACAAGTGCTGCCACTTTTAAATTGGAGCGCTTTCTCTGAGTACGAAGCCTTTCCCTGTGACTTTCCACTTCCTTTAATTCTCTTTTCAATTTTCCAATGCGTTCCCGAATCAGACGGCGGTCCATTTCCAGTTTCTTTTCTCCGGGACCTCTCGTTCCGATTCCGCCTCCCAGACGTGACAAGGAATTCCGAAGTCCTACAAGTCTGGCGGCCCGGTATTTCAACTGTGCCAGTTCCACCTGGATTTTCCCTTCTCTGCTGACTGCTCTCGCCGCGAATATATCCAGAATCAGCAATGTTCTGTCTACGACCTTACATTCCAGTTCCTCTTCCAGGTTATTCAACTGTACTGATGTCAGCTCATCGTCGCAGATAATCCCTGTTGCCCCTGTTTCCCACAGCAATTCTTTCAACTCCAAAATCTTTCCTTTTCCCACATAGGTCCCCGGATGTACTGCTTCCCGCTTCTGAATCATCCTCCCTGCAACTTGTGCACCTGCCGTACGTGCCAGTTCCGCCAGCTCATCCAGCGATTCTTCCTCCGGCTCTGAATCTTGTTCCTGAATCCCCACAAGAATTACTCGTTCTTCTGCTTCTTTCATTTCATAAAATTCCATACTTTTCCTCACTTTTACTGAATTTCTTTAATCCATTTTTCCATTCATCGTCTGCCGGATGATGCTCCGCATCATATCCTCACTCAACTGCCCTTGAACATATCCAAAAATATTACCGTCCTTGTCAATCATAAATGTGGTAGGATAGGAACGGATTCCGTACTTCATGAAAATTTCTCCAGTTGTATCCATTACAACAGGATAAGTATATCCATTTTCTTCCAAAAATTGTACAATTTCCTTTTGAGAACCTTCGTTGCTGAATCCCGGTGCTGCAATTCCCAAAATCACAAGCTCACTTTCCTCTTCTACCTGAGTTTCTTCATATAATTTCTGAATATCCGGCATTTCATTGCGACATGGCGGACACCAGGTTGCCCAGAAATTTAAGAATATAGTTTTTCCTTTATAATCAGAAAGTGTATGCTCATTTCCATACTGGTCTTTCAGTTTAAAGTCAGTAGCCAAAGTTGTGTCCGTCTTTTGATTCTCTTCTGACGTCTGTTTTGCTTCTGAACCGGACTCATCTTCCTGTGTCACGGCATTTGTACCTTCCACTTCTGACAGATATCCTGTCACTGTATTCATTTTCCCTGTAAACATTAAGATTCCCATCAAAAGCATTAAAGCACCCCCTGCTTTTACTGTATATCTCACAATGTAACCATGCTTTTTGAAAAATTCCAGCACTTTTGCTGTAAACATGCCCACTGCTAAAAATGGAAGTACAAATCCTAATGTATATATGCCGATTAGCAAAAATCCTGTCAGTTTCGTTTCCGCACTTCCTGCCATCACTAATACACTTGTAAGTGCAGGTCCTACACATGGTGTCCATGCAAAACTAAATGTAAACCCAAATACTACTGCAACAAAAGGTGACATTTTCAGTTTATCCAATTTCAGCCAGATTCGATGCTCCGTCCCGAGTACCTTTGAATTTCCAAACACTCCAAGCTGATACAGGCCAAATAGAAAAATCAGAATTCCACCGATTCTAGCAAACATAATCTGGTGACCCCGCAAAAAATTTCCTGCTGCAGAAACTCCCAGACCCAAAATAAAGAATGCAAAACTAATCCCTATAACAAAACAAATTATATTAAGAAAAAATTTTCCTCTCTTTCCATAAAGTTTTTCATTCTCCTGCGTTGCCCCGCCAGAGAGATATCCCAGGTACAACGGTATCAGCGGCAGTACGCACGGTGAAAAGAAACTCAACAGTCCCTGCAAAAACACTGTGATCATTGGTACACTGACCTCTAACGAAAATCCCATTCATTTCCTCCTCTATTCTTTCAGTCTTACCACAAAAGCCGGAATCGGCGGATCATTTTCTCTATTATAATAGCTGCTCACAATCACCAAAAATTTTCTGGAATCCAATTGTTTCAAATGCTCCAGCACCGCATCTTTTTCTTCATATCCAGTGTCTTTCCCGCTGTAAATACACAGACTCATTATTCCGCCTTTTTTAAGAATTCCAAGTCCGGCATCAATTGCCCGTATGCTGGTTTTCGGATTTGTGGCAATTTTATGGTCACTTCCCGGCAAATATCCAAAATTAAATGTAATTGCTGAAACTCTTTCTTTTATATATTCCCCCATATTCTCATGTCCATCCTGAATCAGTTCAGCCCAATTCAGACAACATGCTTTTTCCAAGCGTTCTCTTGTATGGATAATTGCCTCTTCCTGAATATCAAATGCATATACCTTTCCTGTCTCTGTGACCGCTCTGCATAAAAATTCTGTATCATTTCCATTTCCGGCAGTTGCATCTACACAGTAATCCCCTGCCTGAATATGCTCTCTGAGCATCCGATGACAGTATTCGGTTATCTGATATTTACACATTCCTTCTCCTCCTTTTGCTCTTCTAAAAAGAAAAAGGAAAACACAGGACCCCCCGGCTTTCCTTCTATTTTCTTCATTTTATTTCCACATAGGGAACTTAATATCTCATTTATTCACTAACGGGTTTCCAGAAATTGTGCTTCTTTCTGGGCTGCCACATCATCCGGATAAATTTTTATATATTCTTCCATCTTACTTTTGGCATTCTCCCAATCCTGCTGCTTTTCATAACAGACAATCTGATTAAACAGCATTTCCTGCAGCACTTCACTAAAGCCCTCTGCCTCCTCACGGGTTGTTCCACTCTCCTGTGCCAATGCAATTCCTTTTTCAAAGTGCCCGAGGGCTGCTGCATAATCTTCCTGCTGCATCGCACAAACTCCCAAAAAATTATAAAGGATTGGAGTTTCCTGCCCGTCTGTTTCCAGGACTTTCTGAAAAGCTTCCTGTGCAGATGCATAGTCCTTCAGTTCATAGTACGCCATTCCCAATCCTCTGTATGCCTCTGCGGTATTCTTATCTTCTTCTACTGCTTGCCGAAAGGTACTTACAGCTTCCTCATATTCTCCTTTTTCCAAAAGTTCTGTCCCATCTTTCACTGTATCGGAGCATCCTGTCAAAAGAAAAACCAATACAGCCAAAATTGCTGTCATCTTTTTTTTCATATATTTACTCCCTTTATTCCGGATACTTCAGCACCCAGAATGAATTCAATAAATTAATCAGCAGAACTGCCATATCTGCTATAATTGCATTTTTCATGGTCACATATCCGAACGCTGCCAGTAAAAGTAAAAGTATCTTCAACCCGATTGCAAAGATAAAATTTTGCTTAACTGCACGTATCGTTCCCTTTGAAATCCGAAACGCATTCTCAATCTTCGAAAGATCATCATCCATAAGAATAATATCTGCTGCTTCCAGAGCAGCATCTGCACCCAGACCTCCCATTGCAATCCCGATATCAGCACGTGCAAGTACTGGTGCATCATTGATTCCGTCTCCGATAAATGCCAGCTTTTCATCCTCCATTTTACTTTCCATGAACTCTTCTACCTGCTTTACTTTCTCGGCCGGCATCAGACCTGCATACACATAATCTATTTTCAACTTCTTTGCGACATCATCTGCAACACGCTCATTATCACCAGTAACCATAATCGCTTCCATCTGTTGGCGTCTTATCCATCTCAAAAGCAGCTGCCCCTCTTTTCTGATGATATCCGTGATCAGAATATATCCTGCATAAACTCCATCTACCGCCACATGCACTGCTGTCCCTATATCAGATACCTGATGATAAAAAATTCCCATTTGATTCATGAATTTGGAATTTCCGATATCCAGGCGTTTTCCATCCACCACTGTCTGAACTCCTCCGGCCGGAAACTCACGTACAGATTCAATCCGTTGTTTTTCAATCGGCTTTCCATATGCCTCCTGCAGTGACTTTGCAATCGGATGGCTGG
>CASERA010000115.1 GCA_949290175.1 uncultured Ruminococcus sp. | reverse complement strand
TTACTGACATCCGGCTGATAAAATCCTCCAGATTTTTAAACTCTCCAAATTCTTCTCTGTCGGCAGTAATGGCAGTAATTACAGGTTTTCCAATACTTTTAATAGCTGCCAGCCCATATCGGATACTATCTCCGTCCACGGAAAAATCTACAACTCCCCGATTGATATCCGGCGGAAGAATTTTGATATTCATCTGTCTGCACGCATAGATATATTCTGCCACCTTTGCCGGGTTTTCAATCACAGAAGTCATAAGTGCAGCCATAAACTCTACCGGATAATAATATTTTAAGTACGCTGTCTGGTAAGAAACAACCGCATATGCTGCCGCATGTGATTTATTAAAGGCATATTTTGCAAAATCTATCATTTCATCATAAATTTTATTAGCAGTCTTTTCATCAATCCCGTTTGCAATACAGCCCGGCACACCGGTTTCTTTATCTCCATAGACAAAAATCTGTCGTTCTTTCTGCATGACATCGCCTTTTTTCTTAGACATGGCACGGCGCAGCAAGTCACTTCGCCCCAATGTATATCCTGCCAGGTCACGTACAATCTGCATAACCTGTTCCTGATAGACAATACATCCATAAGTCGGAGCAAGAATTGGCTCCAGCTGCGGACAATCATACGTAATCGCCGAGGCATCATTTTTCCCTCTGATATACTGGGGAATAAAATCCATCGGGCCCGGACGATACAATGAAATCCCCGCAATAATATCTTCCAGACTGTGCGGCTTTAGCTCTTTCATAAAGCTTTTCATTCCTGCACTTTCCAGCTGAAAAATACCATCTGTTTTTCCGGTTCCAATATAATCCAGAACCTGCTTATCATTATAGTCAATCTTATCCATGTCCAGCCCCGGATTCTTCACTCTTGCCATCTGTACAGCATTTTGAATCACTGTAAGTGTACGCAGCCCCAGGAAATCCATTTTCAAAAGCCCCAGCTCTTCCAATGTTGTCATTGTGAACTGTGTTGTGATCGAACCGTCAGATGCTCTTGAGAGCGGTACAAAATCATCAATCTCTCTCTGACCGATTACAACTCCCGCCGCATGCATGGAGCTGTGTCTCGGCAGTCCTTCCAGTCTTTTACACATATCAATCAGTACTTTTACCTGTGGGTCTGTCTCATATGTTTTCCGAAGTTCCGGATTCATATTCAGTGCCTTGTCAATTGTAATATTCAGCTCCTGAGGAATCATTTTTGCAATTGAATCTACGAATGCATAAGGCAAGTCCATTACACGTCCTACATCCCGAATCACACCTCTTGCCGCCAGCGTACCAAATGTTACAATTTGTACTACACGGTCTTTTCCGTACTTGCGTACAACGTAGTCGATAACTTCCTGCCGTCTTTCAAAGCAGAAGTCCACATCGATATCCGGCATGGTCACACGTTCAGGATTCAGGAAACGCTCAAACAGAAGCTGATAACGAATCGGATCGATATTCGTTATCTCAAGACAGTAGGATACAATACTTCCTGCGGCCGAACCACGACCCGGACCTACTGCAATTCCGTGATCCTTCGCATATTTAATAAAGTCCCATACAATCAGGAAGTAATCTACATACCCCATATTCTGAATGGTATCCAATTCATATTTCAGCCGTTCTTTAAGTTCCTGAGACGGATTTTCATAATGACGTTCCAGCCCCTCCCAGCACAGCTTATTTAAATATTCCCAGGAAGTCATCCCGTCAGGCACATCATATTTCGGCAGCTTTGTTACACCGAATTCAATCTCCACCTCACATCGGTCCGCAATCTTCTGCGTGTTTTCCAATGCCTGTTTTGCATATGGAAATAAGGACTCCATCTCTTCCGGCGATTTCACATAATACTGTCCCCCTTCGTAACGCATACGGTTTTCATCATCCAACTTTTTCCCCGTTTGAATACAAAGTAGAATATCGTGAGGCTTTGCATCCTCTGCATAGGTATAATGAACATCATTGGTTACAACCAGTTCAATTCCGGTTTCCTGGGAAAGTGCCAACTGTCTCTGATTTACCAGCTGCTGTTCCGGGATGCCATGGTCCTGCATTTCCAGGAAGAAATTCCCCTTGCCAAAGATATCCTCATACTCCAGCGCAGCTTTCTTTGCCTCTTCCGTCAATCCTCTGGACTGATAACGCTGTACCTCCCCGGCAAGGCAGGCACTCAGCGCAATAATACCTTCATGATATTCCCGAAGAAGTGATTTATCCACTCTGGGTTTATAGTAGTAACCTTCTGTAAATCCCCGGGATACAATTTTCATAAGATTGGCGTACCCTGTATTATTCTCTGCCAGAAGCACAAGATGATGATAACGATTCTCCCCTCCTGCTGTCTCGCGGTCAAAACGGGAATTGGGCGCTACATAAACTTCACATCCAAGAATTGGTTTAATTCCCTGTTTCTTCGCTTCACGGTAAAAATCAATTACACCGTACATAACACCGTGGTCCGTGATTGCCGCGCTGTTCATACCCAGTTCTTTTACTCTGGATACATATTCTGTTATTTTATTCGATCCATCCAGAAGACTGTACTCCGTATGGACATGTAAATGTGCAAAATTCATGTTTCACCCCTGTATATATATAAATATTAAAACAGAAAATCCAAAAAGGGCGGTCCCCATCGGAGAACTGCCCTCATATTCTTTCTTCTATATCTGCATCTGTTCAAAAGGACACTGAAATGATATGTGTTCTTATTGACCGCCGTTAATCATAAAACTAATCAGTCTTTCTATGTCTTCTTTTTCATAAGCGACAATTTCCAGCTCCGGAATCTCGCCGTTTGAAAAGATGTTGGCCATAGACACGTACTGAGAAAGTTTGGATTTCAAATTCAATCTGTCGCCTTCACCAGTTACTAATTCTACTCTGCCTTTACACTCATCAATTACCTTGAAAAATGCATCTATATCTGTGATATTCTGTACCTTCATCTCTGTTCCTCTCCTTTCAAACTCTGGTTCTTCTCTCTTCATTATAGCGTATTCCAAAGGGATTGCAAGAATTTTTTATTTGATTCTTATCCCATTTTTCAAGATTTCTATCCGTCCCTCTTTCAGAAGTCGTCCAACCGCTCTTTTAAATGCCGCCTTGCTCATTCCGAATTCACTTTTTATGATTTCAGGGTCTGCTTTGTCATTGAACGGCAGTTCTCCGTCATACTGTCTCATTCTTTTATAAATCTTATCCGCATCCTTGTCCATCTGCTCCGGAATCTTGCCCCGAACACTCAAATCCAGTTTTCCATCCTCTTTTACTTTTGTCACTCTGGCTTCAACCACATCACCTACATGCATGGATGCAAAGACATCTTTTTTCGGAATCCTTGCTGAGAATTGATTATCAACTGCAACAAATACACCAAATTCATCGCTTTTGTCATAAATGATTCCCTTAACCTGATCGTCCTTCTGATATGGAGAATCCGTCTTCAGCAGTGCATATACTTTCATCGTTGCACAAAGACGTCCGCTCTTATCAATATACAGAGATACCAGACATCGGTCTCCTTTCTGCACTTTCGCAGTCTGCTCCTTAAATGGAAGGAAAAGGTCTTTTTCCAATCCCCAGTCTAAAAATGCGCCTACTCTTCCGGTATCCACAACTTCCAGCACTGCCAGTTGTCCCAGCATTATCTTTGGCTCATGTGTGGTCGCAATCAGACGGTCGGAAGAATCCCTGTATAAAAACACTTCCACCGGATCTCCCGGTTCAATTCCTGACGGAACTTGCTTTTTAGGAAGCAGAACACGTTCTTCATCATTTCCGAGATACACTCCAAAATCCACAACTTTTACAACAGTTAAAACCTGTTTTTCTCCTAATCTCATCATAATCTCCATTCTACCGCTGACACCAGCAGCATTAATTTTCTCCTTCCAGTATACATGCTATGCTATTTGCCGTAACCCTTCTGCTAAAATATTTTTTGCCCCATTTACATCCCTGTCATGCTCTGCTCCACATTTTGGGCATCTCCATTTCCTTACAGACAAATCCTTCGTATCTGTATTCTGATACCCACAACCAGAACATATTTGGCTGCTTGCATAGAATGTATCCACTTTGATATATGTTCTTTGATTTCCATATTCCCCTGCCACCAGTATAACAAAAATCGTTACTTTTGGCTACCTTAACCCACCGTCCAGGGATTGCGGCAGCCCTATTTCAATCACCGCATACGGTTTTCCCGATTCATCACACAATTCTACTACATACCGATTGT
>CASERA010000114.1 GCA_949290175.1 uncultured Ruminococcus sp. | reverse complement strand
AGTACCGCTTTATTTCGCCAGCACACTCCTATTACGTTTCAAATACTTTCCGTCTCCTTTAGCCCCAAGGAATTTATTATCTTTTACGATCACCTTTCCTCTCTGCATCACCAGCGTAATCCGTCCTTTCACCGGCATCCCCTCATAACATGTATAATCCACGGCACTATGCATATCTGCATGTGTCAGAACCCACTCTTTCTTAGGATCAAGAAGAACAATATCCGCATCAGAGCCTGGAAGCAGTGTCCCCTTTTGAGGATATAATCCATACATTCTGCTTGGATTCGTACACAGATATTTTACCATTTGCGTAAGGGTAATCCTGCCTTTTTCCACACCTTCTGAAAACATAACACACACACGCTCTTCAACTCCCGGTGCTCCGTTCGGGCAGCATGTAAAATCCTTTGCACCCGCCTGCTTTTCTTTCCCAAAATTAAACGGGCAGTGATCTGTTGCCACCGTATCGATTACATCGTCATGTAATGCCTGCCAAAGGGCATCATTATCCTCTTTTTTACGCAGCGGCGGTGACATGGTCGCCTTCAACCCCTCCCGGATATCCTCATACACCTCATCTGTCAATGTTAAATACTGCGTACATGTCTCCACTGCAAAATTCTTTTGATGTTCTGCCTTCGCACGCATAATTTCCATAAGACCTTCCTTACTGGACAAATGCACAATATACAATGGGGCATCTCCTGCCATTGCCGCAATATGCAGCATCCGATTCACCGCCTCCGCCTCACATCGTGCAGGTCTGCTCAAAGGATGATATTTGACCTCTGTACACCCATTTTCCCTATATTCATTTCGGAGATAATTAATAACTCCGTCATTCTCGCAATGCACCGCAATGACAATCCCATCCTCTTTTGCCTGTTTCAGCACCCGGTAAATCTCATCATCTTTCAGCATAAAATCATAGGTCATATAGATTTTAAAACTTGTAATTCCATCCTTATCAGCTATTTCTTTCATTTCCCTTAAAATAGAATCATTCACATGTTGAATTACCCCATGAAATCCATAATCAATGACTGCTTTTCCATCCGCCAGCCGGTGATATTCTTCTACCTGATGCCAAAGACTGCACCCTTTTGGACCAAATGCCATATGATCTACAATTGTCGTAGTTCCCCCACACGCTGCGGCAACTGTTCCATCATAAAAATCATCCACTGCACGATATTTTCCTGCCTGTAAATCCATATGTGTGTGCACATCCACCGCCCCCGGAAGCACATACTGACCAAAAGCATCGATGATTTTTGCATCTTCTGAAGAAAGATTTACCCCAATTTCTTTTATCTTTTCATTTTCTATCAGGATATCCCCCTGAAATACCTCTGATTCTGTTGCAATTGTACCATTTTTCACCAATATCCTCATATGATTCCCTCCTATTAATATTTATAGAATACCGCCAAAACTATACAAATTCAACCAGATTTCAAAAAATTTTGAGATATCTAATTTTTTTTCAGTATGTATTGATTTTCTCCTTTTTTATGCTATCATTAGTCCAGAACAGGGATGCATTTATAATTGAAAGGATTTACACTATGGAACAAAAATTAGAATTACTCAAACAAATTGCTCATGGAATTTCCATGCAATTTGGACAAGATTGTGAAGTAGTTATACACGACTGCAGACATGGTCTTGAAAATACAATTGTACATATTGAAAACGGTCATATTACGAGACGCCACTCAGGTGACGGTGCCTCAAATATCGTCCTGAAAGCACAAAGAACTGTTCCTGAACAACTTCAGGATCAATATTCTTATCTAACGAAAACCGAAGATGGACGGCTTATGAAATCTACCACACTCTATATTCGGGATGATGATGGTTCTATTGCCTATATTTTCTCCATAAACTACGATATCACGGCTTTAACTGCAGCAGAACAATTCATACAGACTATGATTACAACCAACGATGAGCTTACAAAAAGCAAGCAGTCTATGGAAACATCTGCCCCTAAGATTACTCACAATGTCAGCGAGCTTTTGGATACGCTTATCGACCAGGCATTGTCTTCCATTAGCAAACCTGTCGCCATGATGTCAAAAGATGATAAGATTAAAGTCGTTCAATCTCTGAACGATGCCGGTGCTTTCCTAATTACAAAGTCTGGTGATAAAGTTGCTTCTATATTGGGCATTTCTAAATTCACACTTTATAATTACATGGATTCCGGAAAATAAAAAATACCCGCCAGGCTTCTCAATTTCTTATGCCTGAAGGGTATTCTTTTTCTCTTTTATTTTTATAGACCTACAAGACTTTACTTTCCAGCCATTCGTACAAATCCTCGTAAATTTGTTCTCTGTCTGTCTCATTCAGTAATTCATGCCGGTCTCCTGCATAAAGCCGCAGCGTTACATCCTGAATACCTGCTGCCAGATATTTTTCATAAATCTTTCTGACACCTTTTCCAAAGTCTCCTACAGGATCATCTCCACCAGATACCATGAAAATAGGCAGTGTTTTTGGTATCATATAAATATTCTCCCGTTTCTGTGCCTGAAGTATACCGCTGAACATGTGATAATATGCATTTACAGTAAATATAAAAGAGCACAACGGGTCAGATACATACTCTTCCAGTTTATGCACATCACTGGTAACCCAGTCTGCACGAGTCCTCGCTGGTTTAAATCTCCTGCAAAATGGACCATTCACCATATGATCTACCAGCTTACTTCTATAATGCCATCCTCGAAATGCCGCCAGAATCCTGCATAACCTTTTCCCCATTCTCAATGAGATACCTTTTTGCTCTGCCACTGTCCCCATAATGATGACACCGCTCAGCCCATTTCCATAAAGCTGAATATACTGGCGCAGCAAACAGGAACCCATACTATGTCCCAGCATAAAATAGGGCACATCCGGGTACTTCTTCATCGTCCTCTGACGCAAGGTATGGATATCTCCTAAAACACAGGCATTCCCGTATTTCTCATTAAAATATCCATACTCAGATTTACTCTGGACAGATTTCCCATGTCCAAGGTGGTCATTTCCTACCACATAGAATCCCCGCCTGCAAAGGTATTCCGCAAAATCGTGATAACGGTTGATATACTCAACCATTCCATGGCTAATCTGAAGAACTGCCTTCACTTCACTTTCCGGTTTCCATTCAATTGTATGAATCTCAGTATTTCCGTCCTTTGACGGAAAATAAAACTCATCTTTCATTCTATCCTCTACCTGTCATCTAATTTTACATATTCACGATGTGGAGCCAAAGGCTTATATGCAGGACGAATAATTTTATCTGCATTCTTCAGCTCCTCCAATCTATGTGCACTCCATCCGACAATACGGGCTGCTGCAAAAATTGGAGTATAAAGTGCCGGAGGAAGTCCCAGCATGCTGTAAACCAGTCCACTGTAAAAATCAACATTTGCACTGACCCCTTTATAAATCTTGCGTTTCTCTGCAATTACTTTCGGTGCCATATGCTCTACTTTCTCATACAGCGCATATTCCGCCTCGCATCCTTTTTCCTGTGCAAGCTGTTTCACGAATGCCCGGAATACATCCGCTCTGGGATCGGAAATAGAATAGACAGCATGACCCATTCCATAAATCAGACCTTTTTTATCAAACACTTTTTTATCCAGCAGATTTTCAAGGTATTCACGAATCTGCTCTTCATCTGACCAGTCTGTCAATACTGCTTTCATATCTTCAAACATCTGTGTAACTTTTACATTCGCACCACCATGCTTTGGTCCCTTCAAAGAGGCCATCGCTGCTGCCATAGTAGAATATGTATCCGTACCGGATGATGTTACAACATGGGTAGTAAATGTGGAGTTATTACCACCACCGTGATCCATATGAAGCACAAGTGCCATATCCAGAATTTCAGCTTCCAGCACTGTGTATTTACGGTCTTCACGAAGCATCATCAGAATATTTTCCGCTGCAGACAGTTCCGGGTTTGGAGTATAGATATAAAGGTCTTCTCCCATTCTGTAATTATATGCATGATAAGCATATACCATCAGCATCGGAAACTGGCTGATTAAATTCAGACACTGTCTCAATACATTTGGAATTGAAACATCATCTGCTTTTTTATCATAAGAATACAAACTTAAAATATAACGTGAAATATTATTCATCATATCACGGCTTGGTGCCTTCATGATTACATCCCTTACAAAATTTGGAGGAAGAGTCCTTCTTTCAGCAATCAGCTCTCTAAACTCTTCCAACTGTTCCTTATTCGGCAGTTCTCCAAATAAAAGCAGATACGTCGTTTCTTCAAATCCCGGATGTTCTGCTTTACGGAAGCCCCGGATAAGATCCTTAATATCATACCCACGGTAGTAAAGGCTGCCTTCACACGGAACTTCTTTTCCATCCACGATTTTTGTATTTACGATATCCGAAATATTCGTCAATCCTGCCAGAACACCTTTACCATTCAAATCTCTTAATCCGCGCTTTACTTCGTATTTTGTGTACAGCTCCTTGTCTATCGTGGTATTCTCTTCACAAATACGAGCCAATTCCTGGATTTTTGGTGTGTTCTCAAATATTACGTTCTCTCCATGTTTTAGCATAGAACCTCTCCTTCCGTCTTTTCCTCATATATTCCTATTATACTAAAATTTCATATCTTATACAATTAACTGTCTATTAAATATTTATGAACTGACTTTATTCCTTTATAAGGCTCAATTCATTACTCAATGCAGCGAACTCTTCTAATGTCAGAGCTTCTCCTCTCACACTGGCACCCTTTCCTAAATGTTCAATTGCTGTCTCAATCTGTTCTTTTGTAAAACTCAGTTCCGGAGAGTTTTTCAAACCATTTGCCAGCGTTTTTCTTCTCTGATTAAAGGATGCACGAATAATCCGGAACATCAGCCTCTCATCCTCTACCTGCACCGGTGGCTTCTCATAACGCTCCAGGCGAATCACTGCGGAGCCCACCTTCGGACGCGGCATAAAACAATTTGGCGGCACATTTGCCACAATATACGGCTTTGCATAATACTGTACTGCCAAGGACAATGCTCCATAATCTTTTGTTCCCGGCCCCACCTGCATACGGTCAGCCACTTCTTTCTGCACCATGACCGTAATGCTCTTCATCGGCACATGATTTTCAAACAATCCCATTATGATAGGCGTTGTAATATAATACGGCAGATTTGCAACAACCTTAATCGGCTTCCCATCGTTCTCCCTTTTTGCCAGCTCTGCAATATCTACTTTCAAAACATCTTCATTGATAACCTGAACATTGTCATATCCATCCAATGTATCTGCCAAAATCGGAATCAGAGCCCTATCAATCTCAACTGCCGCAACCTTTCCTGCAGCACATGCAAGATACTGCGTCATAGTTCCGATTCCCGGGCCAATTTCGAGAACAAAATCATCTTTCGTAATTTCTGCCGAACGGATGATTTTATCCAATACATGTGTATCAATCAGAAAATTCTGTCCAAATTTCTTTTGAAACACGAAATTATATTTTTGAAGCACCGCTATTGTATTCTGCGGATTCCCCAATGTAGGTTCTTTCATTAACACACCTCTTTTCTGTTTCTTACAAACGATATAATTTCTTAGCATTTTTTTCTGTCTGCTCCACTACTTCATCATAAGAGATTCCCTTCAATCCTGCAATCTCCTCTGCTACATATACAAGATTCAGGGACGAATTGCGTTTTCCCCGGTTTGGAACCGGTGCAAGATATGGGCTGTCCGTCTCCAGAACCAGCGATTCAAGTGGAATTTCGCGGACAATCTCCTTTAGCTTCTTTGAGTTCTTAAATGTAACCACTCCACCAATTCCAAGATAGAATCCCATTTTTATATATTCCCGTGCAAGCTCCGCTGAATAAGAAAAGCAATGGATTACACCGCTTAATCCCCGTGCATGTTCCTTCATGATGTCCAAGGTATCCGCCGCTGCATCACGGCTGTGAATAATCACGGGCTTGTTCAGCTCTTTCGCCAGATTCAACTGACGGATAAACCATTTTTTCTGAAGGTCATGCTCTTCTTTATCCCAATAATAGTCAAGTCCGATTTCTCCCACTGCTACCATTTTTTCGTTTTTCAGCAGTTCCCTCATCCTCTGAAACTGCACTTCATCTAACTCTCCGATTTCATCCGGATGAACTCCGATCGCACCATACATAAACGGATATCTTTTTACCAATTCCTCAATCTTTGCCCAGGAAGCAATGCTGGAACCAACATCTACTATTGTTCCAATCCCTCCATCTGCCATAGAATTCAGAAGTGTTTCACAGTCTTCCTCAAACTGGTTATCATCATAATGTGCATGTGTATCAAAAATCATGTTTCAACCTCTTTCTTTTCCGCATATCCCGGAACATATAGAAAAAGGAGAGAAATTCCAACTCCTTCTTCTCTCCTTTTAACATCATATTTTCAGTATTTATCATAACATAACGTGAAAAAATGTTCAATCCGCTAAAGAACAAGGTCGTCTATCTTCTCCATTGTCTCCAAAGAATAGGACTCCACGGTTCCATCTGTCACCAGATAAAATTTATCTTTAGAATATAGCCCTCTGACCTCCGAATATCCGCTCATCTCCCGTTTTAACAGACAGGTAAATCCGTGCTCTGCATCATAAGAATACAAATAGTAAGTCGGGGTATTTTCATAACCGGGAAACCCTATCAGATTCTTCTCTGTATCTGCCAGTGCTGCTTTGTAATTATAAGATACATCCGTTGAATAACAGCCTTTGATCACTTCCTTTTGAATCTCCTGTACATCTTCCGGATTGGCAATATCAAACATGGAAAGCTTTACCCCATTTGTTGTTGTCCCTGTTTCATCCGTATCCATGCCAATTCCAAGCAGCAGATTGTCCCCATACGGATGCAAATAATCAGAAAATCCCGCTATCTTCAGTTCTCCCAGAATCTCGGGGTGTTTCGGATCAGACAAATCCACGGAGAACAGTGGGTCTATCTGTTTATACGTCACAAAATATCCTGTATCTCCCATAAACCTTGCAGAATATACCTGCTCTCCTTTTGCCAGCCCTTCAATTCTTCCAAGCTCTTCTAAATTTGAATCCAAAATATACAATGAGTTCGTAATATCTGCCGTTTCTTCACTCGTCTCATTTTCACTTCGTGCAAGAGGATTGACACCTCCACTAAAACTTCCATTTTCCTGTACTGTGGTTACAATTCTCAGATTTCCTTCATACTCATCAATGCTGAACGAATCATGAATAGTACCCTCTAAGGTCACACTCCCTGCCCCATCCAACACACCATCCTGATAAGAAACTTTTCGGATATATGTCCGTGTTAAATCAAAATCTTTTGAATTATAGACAGAATCATACACATAGATGTTCTTCTCACTGACATAACAATTCCCTCTATCTCCAAAAAACGCAATGCTATCCACTTTTTCTTTCGGCTGATTCAATTCAAATGTTGTCACAACTGTATACATCCTTCCTGTATTTCCGCCCGGAAGAAGAATAGCAGAACTTTCCATAACTTTTCCCTGTACTTCAGGAACATAGGAGGCTACCAAATTGCGGGAAACTCCCGTATCTGCATAAAATGTACTGAGTAGGTATACATAATCTCCGGATACACGCATAGTATAAAACGAACCACTCTGCGAAATTTCTCCAAGAGATTCCGGTTCTTCCGGATTACTCACATCAAAAACTTCTGCTGAAGTATAGGAATTAATTCTGATGATTTCCTGGTTCTCTTTTATTTCCTTATTCCGGTTATATATACACATCAACTTATTCCCTTTTAAATAAATTTCTGTAATATAATCATTATCATCTGCCTCAATCTTCCCCAACTCCTGCATTGTATCATGTTCGATATTCACAATACGAACTTGATTTCTACTCATAATGTACAAATTTTTACCGTCCGTCTTTACAACATCGCCTTCTTCTACACCATCCTGTCTCAAATTTGTATCAGAATAACCTGTCCCGGCAACAGCTCCCTTTTCTGTTCCCAAATCATCTGTACTCATGACATAAGACCCGGCACTGTAAATTTTCTCTGTACTGTCTGCATCATTTGCTGCTTTCAGATAACTGTAAATCTCTTCATAATCCGCCGCATATACCATATCAGTTTCATTTTTAACAGATGTGCTTTTCCCCGGAGAGTCCTTCTCTGATATTTTCTCATTTTTCTGAAAAGGGTTTGAGCTTCCTCCACCGGAGAAAAAGACAATTCCGGCAGCCAAACAACCACAAACTGCTATACCCAATCCAAAAATATACCACTTTTTCCGTTTCTTCTGCTCCGGCATCTGACTGATATCCTTATCTTTATCCATGCACTTCGCCTCCTCCTTTTATTTTTTTTATAAGATAAAAGCAGAACGTATCAAATTGAATGCGTCCTGCCCTATCTCTATTTTTTAGTATATCTTCTTTTGTACCTATACATTACTATTTCTTTCCTGTGGCTCTGTAATAATTAATCAAACATCCTTCCAAGATAATCTCTCTTTCTGCATCTGTCAGTTCTCCAAGTCGAAATTCCACTTCTTTTAACTCATCTCCTACGACATAAGCCTTGATAACATCTACTTTCTCTTCGACTGCCTTCCTCACGTCCGGTATGAAGATATAATCATCATTCTTAAATGGAAGTTCTCTATCATCAGCATCTGTCAAAAGTGGAAGCATTCCCCAGTTAATGAGGTTTGAACGATAACGCTTTGTTGCATATTCATTTGCGATATTCGCCCATCCGCCAAGTACTTTCTGGCAGGAAGCTGCCTGTTCACGTGCAGAACCGTCTCCCGGTTTCACTGCAAAAATCGTACTTCCTACTCCGATGTTACCCTCTCCTGCCTCTGGATATTTCTCCTGAATTTTTGCCATTACCGGTTTTAGTTCTTCAAGAACGTTTAGCGGGCAGGTTCCTGCTTCGATTGCCTTCTGTGCTGCCTGTACTTCTTTGGCACGTCCTACATATGCCGGGTCTTTTCTGGATAATGTAAACTCTGCCAAACCCAGAGGATTAGAACGGTAGGAGGATGTTTCACCTGATGGAATCAATTCATCGGTTGTTGTAACAGGGTCATGAATCTCTGATACCACCTTCAGTACCAAGTTCTGCGGCAGTGCAGACATTTCCGGCCAGTCTTTGATATTGGGACCAAATTTAATTTCTACATCCGGATTCGCTTTTCCCTTGCTGTCAAATACACGGTTTGCATAAATATTCTGGTCAAAATGATATTTGTGGCCTTTATACTCTACATCCATTGCCGTAGCAGGCGTCAAGAATCCTTTGTTTGCAGCTGTTGCTGCGATAGAGCGCGCATCCATCAGTGCAACAGATGAAATCTGTCCGCTCTGAAGTTTAGAACCTTCACGATTCGGGAAATTCCTTGTTGTATGGCGAATGGAAAATGCATTATTTGCAGGTGTATCTCCCGCGCCAAAGCAAGGTCCGCAAAATGCAGTCTTTACAACTGTTCCTGCTTCCATCAAATCGGCAATTGCGCCATTTTTCACGAGTTCCATATAAATCGGCGTACTAGCCGGATATACACTAAATGTAAATTCGTCCGCACCAATATTCTTTCCTTTTATAATATCTGCCGCAGCACAGATATTTTCAAATCCGCCGCCGGCACAGCCTGCGATAATTCCCTGCTCTACATAGAATTTACCATTTACAATCTTATCCTGAAGCGAATAGTCTACTGCGCCGTCCAGGCTGACCAATGCTTTCTTCTCAACCTCATGCAGAATATCTGCAAGATTTGCATTCACTTCATCGATTGTATACACATTACTTGGATGGAACGGCATTGCAATCATTGGTTTAATTTCACTCATATTTACATAAACCATGCCATCATAATAAGTAACAGCTCCCGGATTCAACTCTTTGTATCCCTCTTGTCTTCCATGAATGTCATAGAATTCCTGAATCTTTTCATCCGTTCTCCAGATAGAAGACAGGCAGGTAGTCTCTGTTGTCATAACATCAATTCCGATTCTGTAATCAGCACTCAGCTTGCTCACACCAGGACCCACAAATTCCATAACTTTATTATTCACATATCCGTTGGCAAATGTTGCCCCGATAATTGCCAAAGCCACATCCTGAGGACCTACTCCCTTCGCGGGTTCACCATCCAGATAGATACCGATAACACCTGGCATCTTAATATCATATGTCTTGTTCAGAAGCTGTTTTACAAGCTCCGGACCGCCTTCTCCCATTGCCATTGTCCCCAATGCTCCATAACGTGTATGGCTGTCCGATCCCAGAATCATCTTACCGCATTCTGCCAGTACTTCTCTGGCAAACTGGTGAATTACTGCCTGATGAGGAGGAACATAGACACCGCCGTATTTCTTTGCACAAGTAAGACCAAACATATGGTCATCTTCGTTAATAGTACCGCCTACCGCACAAAGACTATTATGACAGTTTGTCAGAACATATGGAACAGGAAATTTTTCCAGTCCTGAAGCTCTTGCCGTCTGGATAATACCTACAAATGTAATATCATGAGAAGTCAATTTATCAAATTTAATCTGCAGTTTCTCCATATTGCCTGAAGTATTATGACTGTTTAAAATTCCATAAGCAATTGTATTTTTTACAGCTTCCTCTTTTGAAAGCGGGACGGAAACATTGCCTGTATCTTCTATAATCTCTGTGCCATTTAACAGATATACACCGTTATCATATAGTTTTATCATAGTAGCCTCCTTTAATTTTTCCTTCCATCTATTATTGTTTTCCATTTTAGCATGTTAAAGAGTATCTTGTCATCCCCCACGCCTTTTTTCTTTTAATATTCATAGAAAAACTTTTTCATGGCAGGGTCTTTCCTATACAAAAAATTCTGCGGTAACTATCTTGTCTCCCGCAGAATTTTTACTACTTCTAATCTTGTTTCTCCGACTGTAATCACATCCTCTTTCTGGATCACTACCGGTCTGTTTATCTGAGTTCCGTTTAAATATGTATGGTTCTTGGAGCCTTCATCTCTCAAATACAATTTATCTCCGCTTCTTACAATTGCGCAATGTACCTTAGATACTCTCAAATCTTCCGGTAATGACAGAAACTTGTCATAATCAGAAGACGCACTAATTCTTCCAATTCCCAGAGAATCATAAAAAATGAAACTGTACTGGCCCTGCTGATCTACATCTTCCAAGATAATCTTCCAGCGTCGCTTCTGAACAGGCTGCTCTACTGCCCTGCGCGGTGTCGGTCTTCTGTCCTCCACTCTTCTTACCGGCTGTCTTCTGGGTTCATAATCATCATCATCGCAATCGTCATCATCATAATCATCATCATCGTAATCATCCAGACGTCTGTTATAACGGCGTTCAAAATCATTATAATCTTGTTTTTCTTTCATCATCTTTATAATGGTAAACAGAATAACTCCCACAATTGCCGCAATCAGTATTCCCATTACTATCCAATACCACATAATATCAACTCCTCTGCTGGATATATTACTATACTTTTTAGGATTGGGCAAGTGAAAGTATGATATCTGTATGAAAAAATACAACCTCTAACTGAAGATTCTGCAGTATTTACCGCGCTTCTGCCAGAGGTTGTATCGATATTATTTTATATTTTTAACTGTTTTACAGTCTTTTGAGAAGCTTCTCTCTTTCTTCTTCAAATCCCGGTTTGCCAAGAAGTGCAAACATGTTCTTCTTATAGCTCTCAACACCTGGCTGGTTGAATGGGTTTACACCCAGCAGGTATCCGCTGATTCCGCATGCAAATTCGAAGAAATAGAAGAGCTGTCCAAGATAAAACTCATTCTGCTCCGGAATTGTTACCAGAAGGTTCGGTACATCTCCGTCTGTATGTGCAAGAATTGTTCCATTCATTGCACTCTTATTAACAAAATCAACCGTCTTTCCAGCAAGATAATTCAGACCATCCAAATCTACCGGCTCTTCATTAATAATGATTTCTTCCTTTGAATTCTCTACATTTAGAACCGTCTCAAACAGGATTCTATTTCCATCCTGAATAAACTGTCCCATAGAATGAAGATCCGTTGTCAAATCTACAGATGCAGGGAAGATACCTTTCTGATCTTTTCCCTCACTTTCTCCATAGAGCTGTTTCCACCACTCAGATACATAGTGCAGGCTTGGCTCATAATTTGCCAGAACTTCCACTGTTTTTCCTTTGCGAAGCAGAATGTTACGGATTGCCGCATACTGAAGTGCTCCATTTTCTGCAAAATCATTTTCCAGTGCTTCTTTTCTTCCTGCCTGTGCACCCTCCATCAATTTTGTAATATCAGCTCCGCTGACTGCGATTGGCAGAAGACCAACTGCTGTCAGTACAGAGAAACGTCCTCCAACATCATCCGGCACTACGAATGTTTCATATCCTTCTTCTGTTGCAAGATTCTTTAATGCACCTTTTGCTTTATCTGTTGTTGCATAAATTCTCTTTGCTGCTTCTTCTTTACCATATTTCTTTTCCAAAATCTCTTTAAATACGCGAAAGGCGATAGCCGGCTCTGTCGTTGTTCCTGATTTAGAAATCATATTAATGGAAAAATCTCTGTCACCTACAACATCCATTAAATGTTTCAGATAAGTGCTGCTGATGCTGTTTCCTACATAATAAATCTCTGGAGATTTTCTAATTTCCTTGGATACAACATTCGCAAAAGAATGTCCCAGAAATTCAATCGCTGCTCTTGCGCCCAGGTAAGAACCTCCGATACCAATCACGAGAAGTACATCGGAATCCTTTCTAATCTGTTCTGCCGCTTTCTGAATGCGTGCAAACTCTTCCTTATCATAATCTACCGGAAGATCAATCCATCCCAGAAAATCATTCCCTGCTCCACTCTTTGACACAAGCTTGTCTTTTGCCTGTGCAACGAGTTCGCTCATATATTCCATTTCGTGTTCCTGAACAAAGTCTGCTGCTTTTGAATAATCAAATCTTACTTTATTAGACATCTTTTATCCTTCCTCTCTGCTATCTATTCTACAAGCACATTTTAGCAAATATGACTTTGTTAAGCAAGGAATTCTTCCAGAATCTGTCGAATTGCCTCTTCTTTCAGACTCGGTTCGTCTGATTCGTGACTTGGTGTCCGCTGCATGGATTTCCCGGTTCCCCGTTCCGTATCCATGGCCAGAGCAGAAGTTTCACTCTGTCCCTGTACATCCTGTCCATTCTGCTGCGCATTTTCTCTCTCGTCCCATGCTGCCTGCCTTGGTTCTCCTTCTATGCGGATAGAAAGCTCTGACTCCTGCTCTTTCACGGCTGCGGCAGCTCTTTTGGATGCCTTCTGAGCTCCCGACATTTTTTGATTTACAGTCGCTTCCGGTCTGATAACATCTAAATTCTTATCATTCTGACGCACTCTTTTAAATTTATGAGAACACACATTTTCCAGATAATCTACCATATAATTTTTTGCTGCTTCAATTTTATAAGATTCATCCGTAATCTGGCTGATTACGAATAATGCCACCATTTCTGCCAAACCAAATGCCACATACTGATAGACCTGTTCACAGAATCCATTCTCCATAAAATGCGCTGTCGCTCCTAACGCTCCTAAGATTCCGGAAACCCAGATGGACTGAATCTCAATTTGACGCCATGTATGTATTCTCAATGCCACTCCTCGATACTCATAGATATATTTTTCTACAAACGCATCTACATTATCCACTCTGTCGTGTATCATACAGGCATGTTCATATTTTGCACGAACAAGCTTCATCAGTTTGTGCGTACTTTTAGACATGTTCCCTGCCGCTTTTACCATTTTACGTAAAGTAAAATAATTCACTGATTTTGCCGCTATCCCCACAATTCCGACTCCTATCATCAAATAAAATATGATACTGGTCCCCACTACTGCCTCTTTCCACATAATTAACCTCCTGTTTTATGGTACTTACCACGTATTTTAATTGCTTCTGTGGACATTATAAAACAACTTTGTTTCGGATGCCCGTAAAACCGTTTTACATATTTCTACAACACGGGGCTTCCATTTTAAAAACAGGAATATCCCACTGATTCACATCATAGAATAGAATTGCCCGTAAATCCTTAACTTTCAAGACCTGTATCAAAAGAAAACTTTTACACATTTGTACCGAAATCTCTGTCAGTTTTCCACATAATTGCTCGAATTATGACATGCGAAAGTGAATAAATCATCTCTGGTAATTTAGATATAGTTCTGATATAATTCTTTTAAACTTATCAAACAAAGGGAGGCATTTTCATGGAATATAAGACAAAAGGAGTCTGTTCTCAACAGATTCAGTTTGATATTGAAGACAACAAAGTAAAAAATGTACAGTTTGCAGGAGGATGCAGCGGAAATCTGCAGGGAATTGCCCGACTGGTAGAAGGAATGGACGTTGATGAAGCGATTTCCAGAATTGAAGGAATCCACTGCGGATTCAAAGCAACTTCCTGCCCTGACCAACTGGCACAGGCATTAAAAGAGGCAACTGGAAAGTAATTCCAGCTGCCTTTTATATACAAACAACCGGAGACATAATCTCCGGCCGCTGTGTTTCCCCCTTTGAGCGGCTGAAGCGGCTGCCATACAACAACGACTTCAAAAATTGTGGTGTTTTTTAAGTACAGGTTCCCTTATTATTCTAATCTAATTGGTTTATAGTTACTCCTGTTGCGCCGCCAATGGCAGCTGCTTCAGCCACTCAAAAGGAAATGATATGAAATTATAAAAAATAACAATGCTCTTAATCAATTAAGATTCCATCTGTAAAAGAAGTTGCCTCATCATACGGATACTGCATTCCCGCAAAATGATCCGCATGTACACGATAATAGTATCCGGAATCTACCTTCAAAGTTTTTGATGTACTTACAAAATATGTATTTTCTGCATCTTTACTCCAGGCATCTACTTGATACCATGCATTATCCTCTTCACTATACTGGTCTACATAGACAATTGTAGAAACAAAATTGACAGTTTCGGCAGCCGTTGTCCCTCCGTACACATAAATCTTGCCCTTTCCAGCTTTGGTAATAGAACATTCGCCAACTAAAAGATATTCTCCCAGCGGCATACTATCCTGACTACTGCTGGAAGCACTATCATTCATCGTTAAGTAGGAACCATCTACCAGTTTGGTCTCCTCAGCAGAAGCCTTTGTCTGAGATGATGATGTAAAGAATATAGTTCCTGCCAGCATCACCATACATAATGCAGATATAATTCTGTTTTTCTTTCCCATAATTTCTCCTTCGTATTACATGTTCTATTAAGTAAACAACTGAACAAAGAAAAACTTACGCACTTTTCTTAAAAAACTTTAAATTTTCTAAAATTTTTTTCAATTCCTCTTTTGCTATCGTCCCTCTCATCTGATATTGAATCCCATATTTCTCAAACTCTGCAACAAATCGATGTCCCTTACGATTTTCAGCTTGATATTCTCTAACCGTAATTTGATTTGTATCGTTTTCCACATAAAATTCATCTACCAGCCCATCTGTCTCCTTCTGTCCAAAAGATGAATCTTCATCATTTACATAGATAGAATAAACCAGCACACTATCTTTATATTGATAGAATAACTGTGCTCTTCTCTGTTCTTTATCTATTGTAAATTTTTTTAATATCATTTTATACGGTTTATATTGTAATCTAACAACCTGTATTCCTAATTGCTCTCCAATATCCTTGTAAGCATTAATCTCCTGGGCATCTTCTGTCTCCTGTATTTCCATATCATCTACATTAATAATAGTGGCTTTTTCATTTTGTCCCGTTATTTTTTCCACTATCTCTTTCAAGTACGATTTACTTCCCACACTGGTCATTCCCACTCCCAGAACCAGTACCATCGCTGCTGCAGCTGAAATAACCATTTTCCTTCTAAAGGATACACTGCGTCTGCGTACTGTTTTAACCGTTTTCTTATTTTCATCCTCTTTCGAAGCATTTTTTCTTACCAGCTCTTGTTCTTTCAACATTTTCATGACCAATTCCAGAGCCTCTTTTTCTTCTTTCGAAAGATATCTCCCCTCATTTTCTTTTGTGCATTTGATAAAATCCGGTGATAACTCTTCTGAAAATTCTTCATTCGAGGTTTTTTTTTCCTTTTCTCTTTTATATGCCCGGATTTTTGCAAGCAGTTCTTGTTCCATCTCTTCTGAAACTTTTATAGACGCCAGATTCGGGTCTTCTGCTATCTCTTTTTCTATCCTCTCGGCCTCTTTTTCTATTTCTTCATGCAGCGAAAGTCTTTTCATTTTGTTCATGCTTCTTCCCCTTATATGGTTCTTATATTGATTCCTACTTTTTCCTGTCAAGCATTTTTGACTATGTCCCATAAAAATTAATTTATTAGCACCGGAATCCGGTGCTGCCTTAGGAGGATAAGGCGGATACGT
>CASERA010000113.1 GCA_949290175.1 uncultured Ruminococcus sp. | reverse complement strand
TCAGCGACAAGACATATCTTATCATTGCAGAAGTGAATTGTCAATACTTTTTTTATTTTTTATTTTATTCGAACAATTTATACAATTTCAATTTATTTTTTAACCTTGCTATTATAAGAAACGACCGGATTTCTAGACATTATATCAAATCCGGTCTTGTTTTTATGATTTACTCATCCGCTTTTTTATACAGAGTAAAGTGATTTTTTTTATATGTTAAAATTTTTTCTTTTTTCATCTTAGATAATTCTCTAGATAATGCACTTCTGTCCACAGATAAATAATCTGCCAGCTGCTGCCGGTCAAATGGAATGCTGAATTCTGAACTTTCATTCTTTACCGCCTGGAATGACAGATAAGACATTAGCTTGTCCCGAATAGATTTTCTGGCAATATGATCCATCTTCCCTGACAACAATATATTCTTTGATGCCATAACAGACAAGAGATTTTTTAAGAGGAGACTCTGATATCCGGAACAATCATTTTCTAATTTTAAAAGTTTTCCTATATTCATAAAAAGTACGGATGTGTCCTGTACTGCAATTACATCTACCATCAAAGCTTCTTTTTTTACACAGGCATACGATTCTCCAAATACTTCTCCTTGTTCTATATATGCAATAATATTTTGTCCTCCCCAAATATCGTATCGAACTATGAATGCACTTCCGCTCAATATAATACCTAATTCTTCTACGACATCGCCTGTATGATAAATAATTTCGTTTTTCTGATATTGTTTCTCCTTCATTCCCAATGCCGCAATGACATGTTCAAGTTCTGCTTTCTCAATCCCCTGAAATAAAACATTATCTGCTAATATCTGAAGATTCATACTTCCTCCACTCTATTATCGTCCACCAAATTATTATCATTATCTTATTCTGCCTGATAACGCGCAGCAGCCTCATCTAATTCAGTCATTATCTCCGGCGATAACCCTCGTTTTGCAAACGGATATACAACCTGATCTTCTTTTAACGCATGCCGCTTCAGTAAATAGCAATATCCCATTGCATTTCCTATGATATCTAACTTATTTTCCGGCGTAGGTTCTTTTTCATATGCATTGACTGCATTTTCCAGTTCTGTTACATGCAGCCTTGCCAAATCATGTTCCACAAGCATACCACCACGCACTAACTTATCAGCCACCGGTCCCAGATGTTCAACCATGGCTTTAAATAAAATTTGTTCTTCTTTCTGATGATGTGTTTTATCTGCAAATGTCCTGATAAAATGAATTGCTTCCCGGAATTCATCGATATCCACCTTGTTTTCTTCCATAAATACCAGACACTTCTCTCGCAGCTCTTCCACAAATTCTAAAATCCGTTGGTGTTCTTCCATAAGAATTTCTATAATTCCTTTCATATATACCTCCTTTATGGCTTCGTCATCTTATTTTATGTTTTTGCAATTTATATATACCATAACCACCCTTCAACAAGCGTTGCATATGCAACATTTTTAACTTTATTATTTTAGAAAAAATTTCACCATACGAAGCTTTTGTTTCGTGAATGGAGGATAACATGCCGTAAAATTCCATCCTGCGGGCTTTTGGAATACACTTCGCTCGTGGGTAAACGTATCGAAACTATACTTTCCATGATATTGTCCCATTCCTGATTGCCCAATACCGCCAAACGGAAGTTTGGGACTAATCAAATGGCTGATTGTATCATTAACACATACTCCTCCTGAGCTTGTACAATTTAATACAAATCTTTCAATTGACTTTTTCTTCGTAAATAGATACAGCGCTAATGGTTTTCCACTTTCATTTATAAACCGGACTGCATCTTCCAATTCAGGATAGCTAAGAACCGGAAGAATGGCTCCAAACAGCTCTTCCTGCATAGAGGCCGCATTGAGCCTTTGTGCCCATTCCAGATTCAAAATCGTTGGCCCTATATAGTTTTTCTCTATATCTATTTCACCTCCATAATATACATATGGTGCATCTTGTTCCAGAATTTTCGCCAGGCGCTCAGTATGCCGTTTATTTATAATCCGTCCAAAATCAGGATTGCTCCAAATTTCTGTTCCATATAATTGTTCTGCCGCACAGCGCAGCTCATAAAGGAGTTCTTCTTTTTTTTCTTCATCTGTGAGGATATAATCCGGTGCCACACAGGTTTGGCCCGCATTCATTAATTTTCCCCACATAATCCGTTTTGCAGCTTCCCCGATATCTGCTGATTTTTCTATAATTGCAGGACTTTTCCCTCCCAACTCCAGCGTAACCGGTATTAAATGCTCTGCTGCCGCTTTCATCACAATTTTTCCTACTCTGGGACTTCCTGTAAAAAAGATATAATCAAATTTCTGGTTCAAAAGGATGGTGTTTGTCCTCACTCCTCCCTCGATACATGCTATATACTTCTTGTCAAATGTCTGACCCACAATTTTCTTAATTACAGCCGATACCCGTGAAGAAATTTCTGAAGGTTTCAGTACCGTACAGTTTCCGGCTGCAATTGCTCCGATCAACGGTTCCATCAAGAGTTGAAATGGATAATTATAGGGGCCCAAAATCAACACAGAACCATAAGGTTCCCGTCGTATCCGGCTTCTGCCCGGAAATAGATATATGGGTGTTTTCACTCTTTTCTCAGAAGTCCATTTTCTGAGATTGCGAATCATATTTCGGATGCTTGCAAGCACAAAACCAATCTCAGTTGCATAGGATTCAAATTCCGATTTCCCCAAATCTTCATACAATGCCTGCTCAATTGCCTTTTCATTTGCTTTGATTACAGCCCATAGTTTTTTCAGACTGTTAATACGGAATTTCACATCCCGTGTCTGCCCTCTGTAAAAAAACTCTTTTTGCTCCTTTACAAGAGATACTGCATAAGCTTCATTGATTTCCTGCATCTATTTTTATTTCCTTTCCCTTCTATATTTCATTTCTGTACCTGACTTTTCTCTATTATAGCACGAATTTGTGCCAACGCATTACTTGCTGCTTCGAAACATATGAAAGCCGACTCCTTCACAGTCGGCTCTTACTTTTTATCACGTTATTATACTATCGTAATTACAGCATCTAAAATCTGTGTCAATATTATGAGCAGGAATCGTCATAGTCTACATTTCCCCGGCTGTTCGAATACTCTGATACCGAATTTCTACCCGTCTCCAATCGATTGTCTGAAACCAATCATCAATATACGCAGCACGCACATTATAATGTTTCAGATAATATGCATGTTCCCATACATCCAAATTCAGAAGTGGACATTGTACAGCAAGATTTGGAGTATTCTGATTTGCTGTTGTCATAATTCTCAGACCCTTTTGTTCCCACACAAGCCATGCATAACCGGAACCAAATACTCCTAAGGCTGTCTTTTTAAATAATTCCATAAATGCCTGCATGCTAAAAAATTTCTTTTCAATCTCCCGAATAATTTCATAATCACAAAAATCTTTCCGCCTAATTCCCATTCCCTCAAAGAAAAATCGATGATTATATACCCCGCCGGCATTATTTCTCACAGGTATCCCTATTCTTTGCGGCATCCTGCACCAATTCATCAAAAGTTCTTCTAATGTATATTGTTTTAATACAGGATTTTCTTCCATTAATGTATTCAAATTATCAATATATGTCTGCAGGTGTCTGTCATGATGAAGTTTCATTGTCTTTTCATCTATATACGGCTCCAAAGCAGCATACCCATACGGCAGAGGTGTATTCACGAACGGATAACAATTATTCATAATTTTCCCTTTTTAATTATATTATGCAAAAGCAGCTTGTCCCGTTCCTTTGACTATATGCTATAATATAAAAATCTGACATGACTATGTCTTGGCAGAAAACAAAAATACCGTCTCTTCAGACGGTGAATTGGAGGATATGATGAAAAAGAAATTGTTTAAAGGGGTTTGTATTGCAGCAGGACTACTTTTGATTCTTATTCTTTATGTAGTTTATGTTTTTGTCAGTTATTACAGACTGGATGATAATTTAAAACTGGATATTACAACAAATACTGGCACTTTGGCTCAAACAGGGAAAACATACCGTATCTCTTCTTACAACATTGGTTTTGGTGCATATAGCGATGATTATTCTTTCTTTATGGATGGCGGAACTGAAAGCCGTGCCCGCTCAGCAGAAGCTGTTCATACGAATATTACCGGTTCAGCAGAAGCTGCAGAAGAACTGAATTCCGATATTATGCTTTTTCAGGAAGTGGATATTGACGGAACACGAAGCCATCACGTAAATGAAAAAGAACTGCTCCTCAAACAGCTGAACTCTTTTGGTATTACCGAGATAAATTATGTATTTGCCCAAAATTATGACAGCCCATACCTGTTCTATCCGATTCTGGAACCTCATGGAAAGAATAAATCGGGCATACTTACAATTTCTAATATGGGGATCACCTCTTCTATCCGGCGTTCCCTTCCAATAGAAGAAGGATTTACAAAACTTCTTGATTTAGACCGATGTTATGTGAAAAATAGAATTTCTGTTGAGAACGGAAGGGAATTGATTCTATATAACTTGCATCTTTCCGCCTACACTTCGGATCCAAGTACTGCTGAAAAACAGCTTGATATGCTGTTCCAAGATATGACGGAAGAATATAACCAAGGAAATTATATCGTGGCAGGTGGAGATTTCAATAAAGACCTGCTTGGAAATTCCGCTGAAATCTTTGGACATGAAGAATTGGACGACAACTGGGCAAAACCAATCCCGGAAGAGATGATTCCCGGAAATCTCCGGCTTGTCGCACCATTTCATGCAGAGAATCCGGTACCTTCCTGCCGGAATGCTGACCAGCCATATAATGAAGAAAGCTTTGTTGTTACTGTGGACGGCTTCCTTGTATCGGATAACGTAACCGTTAAGGATGCAAATACAGTCGATACCCGGTTCAAATGGAGTGACCATAATCCGGTTTTCATGGACTTTGAATTAGATTAGATATAATAAAGGGGCTGTCGGGAAATAGATAGTCCTAAACAGGGGCCGATGTGACTCACATGAGTTACATTGGCCCCTGAAATTACTCTCTGAAAAGAAAAAAGATGGCTGATAACACCACCTTTTCCCCCATTCCATGTTATAATGGAACTATGCTAACCAAAGATTATTATAACGACTTTT
>CASERA010000112.1 GCA_949290175.1 uncultured Ruminococcus sp. | reverse complement strand
ATATCAAACATACAATATCAATGCGGACGATGCAGCCTGTGCCATAGCCCGTGCAATGAAAGCGGAAAAACTGGCGTTTCTGACAGATATTGAAGGGGTTTTTAAGAATCCTGATGATTCATCTACACTGATTTCAGAACTGCTGGTAAAAGAGGCGCATAAACTGATTGAGCAGGGATATATCGGAGGGGGAATGCTCCCGAAACTGAAGAACTGTATTGACGCAATTGAGCACGGTGTTTCCAGAGTACATATTTTAGATGGGCGGATTCCGCACTGTCTGCTTCTGGAAATCTTTACAAACAAAGGGATTGGAACAGCAATTTTACATGAGGAAGAAAGCAGGTATTACTATGGTGAATCATAAAATCAAAGCAGCGGAAGAAAATTTAATACATGTATACAATCGTTTTCCCATAGCGTTGGACTATGGGGAGGGAATGTATCTGTATGATATAGATGGAAAAGAGTATTTGGATTTTGCAGCAGGTTTTGCTGTCTCCGGACTGGGATATGGGAACAGGGAATTGAATGAAGCATTAAAATCTCAGATTGATCAGTTGTATCACACTTCGAATTTGTACTATCATGTAAATTGTGCGGAGGCGGCAGAAAATCTGAACCGGATTTCCGGGATGGACAGAGTTTTTTTTACGAACAGTGGTTCTGAGGCAAATGAAGGTGCATTGAAAGCGGCAAGAAGATATGCACATAATAAAAAATCAGGCAGATATGAGTTTATTGCCATGGAGAATTCTTTTCACGGAAGAAGTTTTGGGGCGGTCTCCGTGACAGGACACGATGCATACAGAGAGCCGTTTGAGCCGTTGGTTCCAGGCGTCTCTTTTGCAAAATTTAATGATTTGGAGAGTGTGAGGGCACTGGTGACAGATAAAACTTGTGCGATTATTCTAGAACCTCTGCAGGGAGAGGGTGGAATCAATCTTGCAACCAGGGAATTTATGGAAGGAATTCGGAAAATCTGTGATGAAAACGATATTCTGATGATTTGTGATGAAGTTCAGTGCGGAATGGGGAGAACAGGTTCCATGTTTGCATGGCAGGATTACGGGGTGAGGCCGGATATTCTGACAATGGCGAAAGGAATCGGAAACGGAATTCCGGTGGGAGCTTTTGCAGTGACAGAGGCAGTAGCACGCTTTTCTTTACAGCCGGGAGATCACGGTGCTACATATGGGGGCAATCCTTTGGCATGCATGGCAGTGACAAAGGTAATTGAGATTTTTGAAAAAAACGATATCATTGGACATGTGAATCAAATCGCGCCATATCTTACGAAGAAATTAGATGAGCTGACAGAAAATCTGGATTGTGTCATAGAGCGCAAAGGAAAGGGTCTGATGCAGGGGATTGTAGTGAAGCAGCCGGCAGCAGAAGTGAATGCCCGTGCAATTGAAGAAGGACTTCTGGTTATCCAGGCACAGGGAAATGTTTTAAGGTTTGTACCGCCACTAATTGTAGAGGAAAAACATATTGACGAAATGATAGAAAAACTGATGCGTGCATTGACAAAATAGAGTGTGATAGGGCCAAAGGGGATATAAAAACCAATGATTGGGGAATACTAAAGGGATAGAAATAAAAATCCGGGAGGTAGGAAACAATGATTGGTTTTTTTATTGCACTTTTATCAGGAGCGCTGATGAGCGTTCAAGGAGTATTTAACACGCAGATAACAAAAACAACAGGGTTGTGGGTCAGCAATATGTGGGTACAGCTGACGGCATTTCTGTCCTGTCTGCTTGTATGGTTTTTGGCTGGCAGGGCAGATGTAACAGCGCTTGCAAAAGTGGAGCCGAAGTATATGCTGCTGGGGGGTGTGATTGGAGCAGGAATTACATGGACGGTTGTAAAGAGTATGTCATCTCTGGGACCGGCAAAAGCAGCACTTCTGATAGTAGTTGCACAGTTGACGGTGGCATATGTTATTGAGCTGTTGGGAATGTTCGGAGTGGAAAAGTCACCCTTGGATTTTCGGAAAGTTGCCGGATTGGTGGTGGCTTTGATTGGAATCGCAATATTCCAATGGGAGTAATGTAATAAAAATGTAACAAAAATGTAAAAAAATCTATTGTAATTTAACCCGTTATTCGTTACAATATTATTGTCTGGCAAAAAGGGGTTTCTTACAGTCTGGGATTGTGAGGAAAAATGAAGGACATTAAGAAAAAAATGAAAGGTTATACAGGATATATCCTGTTTTGTATGTTGTTATGTCTGTCCGGCTGCAATAGGCAGGAGAGTGATGGATTGGAAGAACTTCAGATAGAAACGTCGAAGGAAGAAAAATCAGAAGCTTTGGAAGAAAATTCAGATGCTGATGACGATAAAAAGACTGTGGCTGAAGATTCAAAAAAGGCTGCAGTTTTTGTTTATGTGTGCGGTGCAGTACATCAGCCCGGAGTCTATGAAATGACGGAAGATGCGCGCCTCTATGAGGTGATTGCATTGGCGGGAGGGCTGAAAGAGGACGCGGCAGGAGAAATGGTCAATCAGGCAAGGCTTGTGGAAGACGGAGAGCGGGTATATATTCCGACCAAGGAAGAGGCGGCAGCAGGTATGCTGGAGAATGCCGCAGGAGAAAGCACCACTTCTGGAGATAGTACGGGAAACAGTGAAGCGAAAAAGGTAAATCTCAATACTGCCGGGAAAGAAGAGTTGATGACACTTCCCGGAATTGGAGAGTCTAAAGCGGACAGTATTCTTTCTTACAGGGAAGAACACGGGAGTTTTCAAAGTACAGAAGAGCTGATGCAGATCAGTGGAATCAAAGAAGGCGTGTATAATAAAATTAAAGATAATATTACAGTATAGGCAGGGAGTTAAGGGGAAAAGAATATGAGCAGAAAGAAAATCTTAGTAGTCGACGATGAAAAATTAATCGTGAAAGGAATACGTTTCAGTCTGGAGCAGGACGATATGGAAGTAGACTGCGCTTATGACGGAGAAGAAGCATTGGAATATGCCAGGAATTGTGAGTATGACCTGGTGCTTCTGGATGTGATGCTTCCAAAATTGGATGGGTTTCAGGTCTGTCAGTCCATTCGCGAGTTTTCAGATATGCCGATTGTCATGTTGACGGCAAAAAGCGAAGACATGGATAAGATTCTCGGTCTGGAGTATGGCGCAGATGATTATATTACAAAACCATTTAATATTTTAGAAGTTAAGGCGCGCATTAAGGCTATTATGCGAAGAACCTCACGCAGGGAGGAAGCATCTGCCGGCAGCAGGGTTCTTGTGAAAGGAAACATGCGCATTGATTGTGAGAGCCGCAGGGTTTTCATCGGGGAGAGAGAAATTAACCTGACCGCAAAAGAATTTGATGTGCTGGAACTTCTGGCTATGAATCCGAATAAAGTTTATAGCAGAGAAAACCTTCTGGATCTTGTCTGGGGAGTTGACTACCCGGGAGATGCAAGAACAGTAGATGTACATATCCGCCGGCTGAGAGAAAAGATTGAGATGAATCCGAGTGAGCCGAAGTATGTACATACAAAGTGGGGGGTAGGTTATTATTTCCAGGGATAAACTTCACATACATTTCAAAAATAATATCTTTAAAAGTCTGCGGTTCTGGCTGATTGTGCTTTTTATTTTTATCGGAACGATACCGTGCCTTGTCTCCTATGTGGGAATCATTAAAACATATGAGAAGAGGGCAGTTTCGGTCAGAACAGCAGACATACAGAATCAATGTACAATTCTAGGCAATCAGTTGAGCAATTATAATTATTTGACAGAACCGTCGTCTGAGGTTATCAATGCCAGTTTAACTCAATTATCGAATATATATAATGGGCGCGTAATGATTATTAATAAGAATTTAAAGGTAATCAAAGATACGTACAATCTGGATGAAGGGAAGACGATTGTATCAGAAGACGTGGTTATATGTATGCAAAAAGGGACAAGCACCAGCTATTACGATAGACAAAACAGGTATATTGAAGTGACAGCTCCAATTACAGGAGAAGAGAATAAAGTCGTAGGTGTGATGTTGATAAGTGTATCGACGGATACAATTGCAGATAGTCTGAATATTCTTCATACGAGAGGCAGAGCGATTCTGATTGTCGTTTTTCTTCTTGTTTTGGCATTAGGATTTGGGATTGGAGTTCTTTTTGTAAGGCCTCTTGAGCAGATTACAGAATCTATTGAAAATGTGACCGAAGGATATGAGGAAGAGATGCTTCACGTGGACACATTTCTGGAAACAAAGCAGATGTCAGAGGCATTTAACAAAATGATGGGGCGTTTAAAACAGCTGAATGATTCCAGAGAGGAATTTGTATCCAATGTCTCTCATGAGCTGAAGACTCCGCTGACTTCGATGAAGGTCCTTGCAGATTCTCTTCTTGCCCAGGAAAATGTGCCGATTGAGCTTTATCAGGAGTTTATGGGGGATATCGCGAAAGAGATTGACCGTGAAAATGATATTATTACAGACCTTCTTACTTTGGTGAAGATGGACAAAAAGGTACAGAGTCTGAATATTAAGCAAGTGAATATCAATGAACTGCTGGAGCAGATTTTAAAAAGATTAAAGCCAATTGCAGAGAAAAAGAAGATAGAAGTAGTGTTAGAGAGTTTCCGCCCGGTTACGGCAGAGGTGGATGAAGTGAAATTATCGCTGGCATTTTCAAATCTTGTGGAAAATGCAATCAAATATAATAAGGATGAAGGTTGGGTTCGGGTATCTCTGAATGCAGACCATAAGTATTTCTATGTGAAGGTGGCAGATTCAGGTATCGGGATTCCGGAAGAGGACCAAACTCATATTTTCGACCGGTTTTACCGAGTTGACAAATCTCATTCAAGAGAAATGGGTGGAACCGGATTGGGGCTGGCGATTGCACGAAACACAGTCATTGTCCACCGGGGTTCTATAAAAGTACACAGTAATGAAGGTGAGGGAACTACATTTAGTTTAAGAATCCCTTTAATTTATGTGGCATAAGGAGGAGTTGGTTTGAAAAGAATGAAAAGGCTTCTGCCGCTCCTGATTTGTATCGCTTTGGCACTGACGGCAGTTTCCTGCAGGAAACGCACAGATGTCGGCAAAGGAGAGTCTTATATTTATTTTCTGAATGGTGACAGAACAGGGCTGCAGAAAGTATCTTATGAAATTGAGGAGAAAGACCCGGTTCAGGCAGCAGAAGCAATGCTGGAAGAAATGAAACAGCCGGTGGAAGAGATTGAGTATACACCTCCTCTTCAAAAGGGAGTGGAAGCAGAAAGCTGTACGCTGGAAGGTGAAGTCCTTTATGTAGATTTTAATGAAAAGTATAAACAGATGCCTCCAATCGAAGAAACGCTGGTGAGAGCTGCTGTGGTACAGTCACTGGTAAAAATAGAGGGGATTACCGGTGTTTGGCTTCGTGTAGGAGGAGAAGATTTAACAGATGAAAACGGTATGGTCCTCGGATATTTGACAGAATATGATTTTGTCCGGAATTCAGGGTCTTCTCCGAGTTCCTATCAGGAGGAAACATTAGAGTTATATTTTGCAAATGAATTGGGAGATGCACTTGTCAGACAATCCGTAAATGTGAAATATAACAGTAATATTCCAAAGGAAAAACTAATCGTAGAAATGTTAATGAAGGGACCGAAAAAAAGTGGCGCATATCCTACGTTGAATCCGGATGCAAGCCTTTTAAGTGTGACCATTAAAGACGGCATCTGTTATGTGAATTTTGATAAAACATTTTTAAAAAGCGTATATGATGTTAAGCCTCAGGTAACGATTTATTCACTGGTAAATTCTCTGGTTGAAGGTACGGAGGCAACGATGGTGCAGATATCCGTGAATGGAGAAGCAAATGCAAAGTATATGGAAACAGTGGATTTAACTCAGCCGTTGTTGGAAGATACAAGCTGGATTGAGCAGAAGGGAGACGAATGATTCAAAGACCGTTATGTATGATATCGGCAGCCTTTCTGATTGTACAGGCATTGGGGATTGGCTTCGGACTTACAAAAGCTCCGGAGTCATCTGTGCTTGAAGAACAGATGAAGGACGGCACGCGGGTAGTTCTTCAGGGAACCGTCCGAAGATGGGAGGACCGGCCGGATTACCGGTTGTTATATCTGGAAGAAAATCAAATTCTGCCGAAAAATCAAGATAAAAATCAAATCAATAATCAAATCATTGAAGAATCTGAAATTCTTGTATATATCGAATATAATCTAAGTGAAAATCAAAGAACAGAATATCCAAAATCAAAATTGAAAAGCGATTTGCCTAAAAATGGAAACAGGGTAAAAGTGGAAGGAGAGATTTCCTTTTTTGAATCTGCCAGGAATCCGGGGAACTTTGACCGAAAATTTTATTATCAGAAACAGGGGATTATTGCAAGCATTTGGGCAGAAAGATATGAAATCACAAACGAGGAAATAGACTGGATGAAAGAGAATCTGGCAGTATTGAGAAAAGAATGGAAGGGGCTTCTGGTTCGGCATCTGGGAGAATCAAAAGGAAATATCATGAGTGCTGTGATGCTGGGTGACAAGAGTGAATTGGATGCAGAGGTTAAAGTATTGTATCAGAAAAGTGGGATTGGACATATTCTTGCCATATCTGGTCTTCATATGTCCTTTATCGGTCTGAGCTTTTATCAGCTTCTGCGAAGGTGTGGGTGTCCATTTTGGCTGGCAGGAGGACTGGGGATTTTATTTTTATCCGGCTATACGTTAATGATTGGTGCAGGTGTCTCCAGCATTCGGGCATTTCTGATGTTCGCCATCCGGGTGGGAGCGGATATTTGTGGCAGACCTTACGATATGCCGACCAGTCTGGCTTTTGCCGCTGCAGTCATTGCGGCAGGACAACCATTGTACCTGATGGACGCAGGATACCTGCTGTCTTTTGGAGCGGTGCTGGGAATGACTGCAGTGTGCCCGCTGATTGCACAGCTGTTGAAAAAGGAAAAAAAACAAGTCGGAAAGTGGGTGGAGGAGGATAGCTTTATCAGGAAAATAACTGTTCGCATCAGAAAAAATGTATTTAAGGGGTTTTGCGGCAGTTTGGGAGTGAATCTGATATTGCTTCCAATTATGTTGTATTTTTATTTCGAATTTCCACCCTACTCAATTTTATTGAATTTAATAATCATTCCTCTTATGTCACCAATTCTAGGGGCAGGTTTGGCGGGGTCTGCATTGTGTATATTCTGGGACAGCGGAGGTGGATTGCTCCTTCAAATATGCCGGCTGCTTTTGGAAATGTATGAAGCAGCATGTAATTTGACAATATCATTGCCGTTCTCCAGAATTGTACTGGGACAGCCCGATAAATGGTGGATTGTGATATATTATCTCGTCCTGTTTTCCTTCTGTTTGTTTTTAAAATATTTCTGGAAGCAGGAGTATAGCAGAAAATGGATTGGAATGGCAGCAGGTGCTGCTTGTTTTGCGGCAATATTTAGTCTGGAAGCAGGACGGCGTGATGTGTTTCAGGTGACGATGCTGGATGTAGGTCAGGGAGATGGAATTTTCATCCGAAGTCCTAAGGGAATGACATGTTTTGTGGATGGAGGAAGCAGTGATGTTTCAAATGTAGGAGAATATCGGATAACCCCTTATCTGGAGTCCCGGGGAGTATCAGAACTGGAATATGTGTTTATATCTCATGGAGATGCAGACCACATAAATGGGATTGAGGAGATGTTAAAGCAGCAGGAAGTCGGTATCCGCATTCGGAATTTAGTTCTTCCTCCCCGGCGGGTGCATGATGAGAATTTACAACAGCTGGCAGCAGAAGCGCAGGAATATGGAACAAGGGTAGTGGTCATGGAACAGGAGGAAAAAATATCGGATGGCGTGATGACATTGACTTGTGTGGCACCTTCAAAAGAATATCAGGGGGAAAAAGGGAATGCAGCCTCGATGGTATTGGACTTGCGGTGCAGAGGGCTGAATCTGCTTCTGACCGGTGATGTGGAAGGAGAAGGGGAAACTCAGCTGATAGAAACTTTGTTAAAAAATGAATTGCTGGACTATCATATATTGAAAACAGCACATCATGGCTCTAAAAACTCGACACGAGAATCCTTTCTGGAACCGCTTCAAATCTCTTGTGCATGGATATCTGCAGGGCAGGAAAACCGATACGGACACCCGGCAGAAGAAACATTGGAGCGCTTGGAAGCGTCGGGATGCAGAATCTATACTACGCAGAAATGTGGTGCAGTAACACTGCGGGAAAAAAACGGAAAAGCAGTCATAGAAACGTTTTCTTAAATTGATGAAAAAGAGTTGACATATAATGACAAAGTTTGCGATAATTATACATGCGAAAGGGCAGATAGAATCTGTCTTTTTTGCTACTCAGCAATATATTTACTTCAAAGATTGATCTGGGCAAAAATAGAGAGGAGTGATGTGTGGTGTATCTATATTTGGCAATTATGCTGCCATTGCTGATGATAAGTTTTACAATTGCGAAAATCAAACCTGAATACAGGAAAATACTTATTATTTGTAATACATTTACATGCTTTTTCTATATTATATGGAGAGTAACTGCAATCCCATTACATAACGGAATTATCAGTCTTCTATTAGGGGTAACTCTATTTTTGGCAGAGGTACTGGGCGTGATTGCTTTCTTTAATTTCCAATATTTGTTTATGTCTAAGCGAAAATTGGAAAAAAGAACGTTAAATGATTTCAAAGATGGCAACATACCATTTGTAGATGTACTTATATGTACTTATAATGAACCTCTGTATCTTTTGGAAATGACGATGGCAGCGGCTATGAACCTGGATTATCCGGAGAATAAGTTTACAGTTCATATTTGCGATGACGGGCATAGAGATGAGCTAAAGGTGTTATGTCAAAATTATGGAGTGGACTACATCACAAGAGATGACAACGAGGGGGCAAAAGCAGGAAATATCAACAATGCGCTCCAATGTATACATGGAGATTTATTTGCCGTACTGGATGCCGATATGATACCTAAAAAAGAGTTTTTGAAGAAGACGGTTGGCTATTTTTGTAATGAGAATCTCGCATTCGTACAGACACCGCAAGTGTACTATAACCAGGATATGTACCAATACAATCTGATCAGTAAGAATATCCCAAATGAACAGGATTTTTTTATGCGTGATATTCAGGAAGCCAGAGCCTCTGTAAACGCTGTACTGCACGTGGGGACCAATGCGGTCTTTAGAAGAAGTTTTGTTCTTGATATAGGCGGATATCCCACTTGTTCCATAACAGAGGATATGGCAGTGGGAATGACGCTGCAGGCACAAGGATATGATACAGTACTTGTTAACGAAGAACTGGTATTTGGATTGTCAGCAACAACATTTGTAGAACTGGTAAAACAAAGAGACAGATGGTGCAGAGGAAATCTGCAAGTATTAAAAAATTATAATCCGCTCTTTACTTCCGGGCTTACTTTTGCACAGAAAATAGCCTATCTGGATGGCGGTATTTATTGGTTCAGCAATCTTCAAAAGATGATTTTCATCATCTGCCCATTGATATATTTACTCACTCAGACATTGATACTGAACTGTACATTGCAGGAACTGCTTAATGTATATATTCCTTTTATACTTGGACAATTTTTGATTTTTAATATTTTATCTCCTAAGACAAGAAGTTTGAAGTGGAGTCACTACTATGAAATTGCGATGGCTCCTCATTTATGTGTGTCTATCATAAAAGAGATGTTGAATTTGAAAACGAAGTTTAATGTAACATCAAAAGAGTTGGTGTTGGATAGAAAATCATTTCAATTCCGAATTGTTCTGCCTCATATTGTTATCAGTATCCTGACAATTTTGGCGTGGGCAGTGTCAACACCGAATGTTCTAAATAATAACGGACATATTGGCTCATACTTGCTGAATCTTTTCTGGAGTGCATATAACCTTTTGGGAATTATTGTTGCCATACGAGTTGCTCGCCAGAAGCCGATATTCAGAAAGACAGAAAGAATTACAATAAAAGAGGATTTGGAAGTCTTTGTGAAATATAAAAGAAAGCTTTTGCGAAGTATCATGCTGGATATTTCAGGGCAGGGAGTTAGCTTGAAACTGTCAAAAAATGTGTCTTTAAAGAAGAAAAGAAAAGTATATCTGATAATTAGAGATAAAGAAATTCCGTGTGAAGTTGTCAGGAGCAGGGATAAATTGGTGGCATTAAAATTCCAGCATTTATCTCCGGAACAGATGAAAAGCGTAATGGACATATTTACAGAAAATATGAGTACCCATTATGACGCCCATAGACAGCAAGTATATTATGAGGCAGATGAGAAACTATCACAAGAAGAGAGATTCTTTTCATAAAACAGTTGTTACAACGATAGAAAAAATTGACAGTAAGGATAAAAAAATAAAGAGAAAGAAACTGAGGATACATACAGAATGGAACATTGGGAAGAAAAACAAAGCAAAGATACAGAATACCGGGAGAGGGAATTTACTCTTCTTGGAGCTCCTTGGGAGGCAGAAGAGATTGATGAAAAAGAAGCAGCTTCCAGCCTTGCCAGTCTTGAAAACTACAGTTATTTTGATATTGATCATATTGAGAAATCTATGGAACTTCCGAAAACGGTGATGCGGCAGGGCAAGACCCTTTATGAACAAGGTGACGTGGTGATTGAAGATGTGATATCCGGGTTTGAACATTACACGGGAGAGATATGTGCCCAGGTGGAAGCGATCGGAAAAGTAAAGGGCAGAGAATTCGACATGATGATGCTCTTTTCCCGTAAAGAAGTGATAAGATCAGAGTGCAGATGTCCTGAATGCGTAAAAGACAGTTCCAGATGGTATACAAACAAGACAAAATGTCCGCACACGGCAGCACTTTTCAATGCTCTGAGAGACTATCTGAAAACACACAGTCTGTGTGACGGTACCGACTTATGGGGAAGCAGATTGCTGATGGACTATGAGAGAAAAAGGGCAAACACTGTGATGTCGAATTCACAAGGGGAAGAGGAGATTCTCACTCTTGTGCCCCGGCTGACCAGAAAAGACGGAAAACTGCAGGTCTCTTTCCGGGTTGGGGCGGGCAGACTGTTTGTTATAAAGAAACTGGATGAATTCTGCGAAAACGTTCGCAATGCTGCGACAGCTAGATATGGGACTTCTACCCAGCTGAAGCACCACATTACGAATTTTACGGAAGAAAGCAGAGAATGGGTGAGATTTATCCAGCAGATTGTTCAGGAGGAAGAGCGAATCAATCAGAAACTCATGAATAACCACTATTATTCTGCCATGAGGAAAATCAGTATAGGAAATTCCCTCGAGCTTTTTGGGTGGCGGTTGGATGAATTCTTTGACCGGATTGGAGAAAAGTCAGTAGAATTCGAAGACAAATCAGGGGTCGGAAAAAAGAAGTTCCAGATGTACACTGCAGAGGCGAATCCGAAGGTGTCGATGAAAATATCCGAGGGAAAGATTAAAGGTGACAAAACATTTCACGGTATTAAGGTAAATGTGTCGCTTCCGGAACTGTATTTCGGGACAGATGCGGTTTATTTTGTTTCCGGAGAAAAACTGTTCAGGTCTAATAAGGATTTTCCGGAAAGGATTGAACCGCTGGCGGAACTGTCTTCTGAGGGCAGCAGTTCATTCTTTGTTGGAAGATCTCATATGTCTGAATTCTATTATCGGGTGCTTCCGACACTGGAGGACATTGTGGATGTCACGGAAACGGAGCCGGAGAAGTTCAGGAGATATCTGCCGCCATTGGCAAAATTTATTTTTTATCTTGATGCTGAGGATGACGACATTACATGCAGGATTTCTGCAAAATACGGGCAGAAAGAGGTTTCGGCTTTTGACTCTGCTGATGATACAAAGACTATGGAATTGTTCCGGGATGTGAACAGAGAACAGGAAATGGTATATCGGGCAATGCAGTGGCTCCCGCGCATAGACTATGAGAGGGATGTGCTGTGCTGCGACAGAGATGAGGCGGTCATATACCGGATGATGTCAGAGGGAGTGGAGTCACTGCTCCAATTGGGAGAGGTGCGGTGTACGAAGGCGTTCCGGGGACTGCAGGCAATCAAACGTGTGAAAGTATCGGTGGGTGTTTCGGTTTCCCAGGGACTGTTGGATCTGGATATTTCTACAGACGATGTTCCTCAGAGTGAACTTCTTGAGATTCTGAAGAGTTATCACCAAAAGAAGAAATATTATCGGCTGAAAGACGGTTCTTTCGTAGATCTGAATGAACAATCCCTTGAGATGCTGGCAGAGATGGTGGATGCCATGCGCCTCAAACCGAAGGACATCATAAAAGGAAAGATGCATCTGCCCATGTACCGGACCCTGTATCTGGACCGGATGCTGGAGGAAAATGAGGAAGTCTACAGCACTAGGGACAGTCATTTCCGGGAGATGGTAAAAGGATTCAAGACTGTGAATGATGCAGACTTCGAAGAACCGAAGAGTCTTTCAAAGATTATGCGGAAATATCAGAAGAATGGATTCAAATGGCTTCGGACTCTGGAAGAATGGGGATTTGGAGGAATTCTTGCTGATGATATGGGACTGGGTAAGACACTTCAGGTCATTGCAGTGCTGCTGTCAGCAAAGCAGGAGGAAAGAGAATGCTCTGCTCTGGTTGTGACTCCCGCATCATTGGTCTTTAACTGGGGAGAGGAATTCAGGAGATTTGCCCCGGAACTTGATGTTACGCTGGTGACAGGTACACAGGAGGAGCGTCAGCAGAAGATTGAAAATGCTGGAAAGACGGATATTCTTGTCACATCCTATGACCTGCTCCGCCGTGATATTGCGTTTTACGAAGATAAAACTTTCCGATATGAGATCATTGACGAGGCACAGTATATCAAAAATCATACTACGGCAGCAGCAAAAGCTGTCAAGGTCATCAAAAGCCAGGTGCGCTATGCTCTTACCGGTACTCCGATTGAAAATCGTCTGAGCGAACTGTGGAGTATCTTCGATTATCTCATGCCGGGATTCCTCTACGGGTATGATGTGTTCCGCCGGGAACTGGAGACCCCGATTGTAAAGAATAAAGATGAGGAAGCAGTAAAGAGACTTCAGAAAATGGTTTCTCCGTTTATCCTGCGCAGGCTGAAAGAGAATGTGTTGAAAGATCTTCCGGAGAAAATGGAAGAGGTCCGCTACGTTCAGTTTGGAAGCCGGCAGCAGCAGCTATATGATGGTCAGGTGCTTCATCTGCGGGAATCGATAGCGAAAAATAATGATGAAGAGTTCAATAAGAACAAACTTCAAATTCTGGCTGAGTTGACGAAGCTCCGTCAGATCTGTTGTGACCCATCTCTTTGCTTTGAAGATTACCGTGGTGACTCGGCGAAAGAGGACGCATGTATCCAACTGATTCAGAGCGCTATCGATGGAGGACATCGGATTCTTTTGTTTTCCCAGTTCACTTCCATGCTGGAGATTCTGGCAGAACGGCTTGACCGGGAGAATATCGAATATTACGAGATTACGGGCGCTACACCGAAAGAAGAAAGGCTTATGCTTGTAAAAAGGTTTAACAAAGGTGATGTCCCGGTATTTCTGATTTCTCTCAAGGCGGGCGGCGTTGGACTGAATCTGACTGGGGCGGATGCGGTCATCCACTATGATCCGTGGTGGAATCAGGCAGTCCAGAATCAGGCGACGGATAGGGCACACCGTATCGGGCAGAAGAAAAAGGTGACGGTGTACAAGTTGATTGCCAAGAATTCCATTGAGGAAAAGATCCAGAAGCTTCAGGAGGCAAAACGGGACCTTGCAGATCAGGTGATCGGAGGCGAGACAGGACAACTTTCAGGGATGACGAAGGAGGATTTCCTGGCACTATTAGGGGGATGATAAAAAATCAAAACTGACATATAGAAACATTTTGCAAAAATGAACATTTTCCGATATAATAAACTGTATGAAAAGTTTGAATGAGGATTTAAAAACAGGACAATTTAAACAGATTTATCTTCTTTACGGAGAAGAGAATTATCTGAAGAAACAATACAAGGAGCGGTTTGTCAAGGCGATGCTTCCGGATGGAGATACAATGAACTATGCCTACTATGAAGGGAAGGGCGTAGATATTAGGGAAGTAATTGACTTGGCAGAGACGCTGCCTTTTTTTGCTGAGCGGCGTTTGATTGTATTTGAAAATACCGGCTTCTTCAAAAGTGCGGGAACGGATTTGGCAGATTATATTAAAGATATGCCGGATACTACCTATTTTATTTTTGTAGAGGAAGAGGTGGACAAGCGGAGCAAACTATATAAAACTGTGAAAGTAAAAGGGCATATTGTGGAATTGCCATTCCAGGATGAGAATACTCTGAAAAGATGGATTTTTAATAATGTTCGAAAAGAAGGCAGGCAGATGACAGATGCCGCTGCACTGTATTTTCTTAGCAAAGTAGGTACTGATATGCAGAACATCCAGCGGGAGCTGGAAAAGCTGCTTTGTTATACACTTCACAGGGACAGTATTGTAAAGGAAGATATTGATGCCGTCTGTGTGACTCAGATTTCGAATCATATTTTTGATATGATCAATGCAGTAGCTGAGAAAAAGCAGAGAAAGGCATTGGATTTGTATTATGATCTTCTTGCACTAAAAGAACCGCCGATGCGGATTTTGTTTCTGCTGTCAAGGCAGTATCGGATTTTGTTTCAAGTGCGTTGTCTTCAGGAGAAAGGATATGCCAAAAGAGAAATTGCATCGAAGGCAGGATTACATCCTTTTGCGGCAGGAAAGTATATGGAGCAAACCCGATATTTTAAAACAGCTGAACTGCGCGCTATTATGGAGGAAAGCGCAGAGATTGAGGAAAGTGTAAAGACCGGACGTCTTACGGACACTCTTGCGGTAGAACTTTTCCTTGTAAAATACTCTTCTGCTAATAGAGAAAAATAAAGTGTTTAATGCGAAATTATGAATAAACAGAGTAATTGGAGGAATAAAAATGTCAGCAATTGATCAAAATAAAATACGGAATTTTTGTATTATCGCTCATATCGATCATGGAAAATCAACT
>CASERA010000111.1 GCA_949290175.1 uncultured Ruminococcus sp. | reverse complement strand
TTGTTATCAGAGTCAGATTTTTCTTGTCCTTCAGTGCTTTTGCAATATAAACCGCCGTAGAACTTGCATCCAGCATAATGCTGTCCCCGTCCTGTACCATATTAGATATCAGTTCCGCAATACGCTGTTTCCCAACAACATTACGGTTTTTCCTAATTTTAAACGGCAAATCTATATTTGTATTTTCATTAATTACAGCACCGCCATAACTTTTAATCGCATACCCGTCATTGACAAGCTTTTCCAAGTCTCTTCGGATTGTTTCTTCCGATACATCGTAAATCTGGCTCAGTTCGCTTACAACAACTCTGCGATCAGTCTGCAGTTTTTCCAGAATTTCATTACGTCTTTCTATTGCCAGCATTGCGTTGCCTCCCGGTCAAATCTGTATAACATTTTATAAAATTGCATCACGTATCTGTGCATCCGGATGTGCGATAACTGCTGAGTCAAGATACATTCCGTCTTCGGAAACTGCACCTTTTGCTCTTTCAATCGCTGCCTCAACAGCCGCAACTTCTCCTGTCAGCATCAGATAAGATTTTCCGCACATTCCTCTTGCGAGACGTACTTCTATCAAATCAACAATTGCAGTTTTTGCAGCTTCATCTGCTGCCACAATAATGGAAGATGCATCGTAGGATTCAATAATCCCAAGAGCTGATACATCTTTGATTTCCGCAGCACCATAAATTGCCGGAAAAATCGATTCATGTGGATTACCAAGCACAAAGCTGTTAATCAGATGTTTTGGATGCATTGTTTTTGCATTGTCCACTGCTGAGTTTACTGCACTTAAATCTCCTGTAATAATTACGATATATTTTCCCGGACATACTGTCTGCGCTTCGATAATGTTTACTTCTGAGGTTTTTACCATAGAATCTGCCGCTACGACACCTGCTGAAGTAGTTTTGTATTCTACCATTCCAATTGCCTTACTCATTATCTGCACGTCCTTCCTGTGTCTCTATGACAACATATTTCTCATTTACTTCACTTACCAAACCATTTACAGAAGCATGAATTCCAACACTCAATCCTTTTGCCGGTTCAGCAATCATTTGTCCTCTTACAACCATATCTCCCGGTTTTACGATTGCCGCAGCCGGCGCTCCTATATGCTGGCTCAGCATAATTTTCACTCTTTTTACAGAGACAGCAGATTCATCCAGGGGAGCTTCTTTGTTATATTTGGTCAAATCCAGTCTTGACATCAGACGTTCCATTGGAACTCTCCTGTATGCTCTTTCCTCACCAACCGGTGCTGCCGTAACTTCCGGAGCACGTAGTCCATTTGCTCTCAAACCACCTTTATATTCCAGCATCAAGGTTCTTGGTGACAATTCCTGTGGACAGGAATATAATTCACAAACACCACACGAACAGCAGAAAAATGTATTCATAAAAATATTCGGCTGCTGAACGTCTTTACATGTAGCCGCACGCATAAACAAGTGTGGCTCTATTGGATGTCCAAGCAGATGTCTTGGACATAAGTCTGTACACATCGAACACTGACAGCAGCATGCTGCTGCACGTTTCATGTCAATAGAGGATTTGCTTCTTTTCCTATTTACAAGATAATGATCCTGCGGCAGTACCAGTATTGCATTTGTTGTTTTTGTAACCGGCTGTGTACCGCTTCCAATGAATCCCATCATCGGTCCTCCGATAAAATATACCGGATCCTTTACTGTTGTACCACCTGCCAGGGCTACAACTTCTTCAATCGTAGTTCCGATTGGCACACGTACTGTTACCGGCTTCTCCACCTCCGCAACCACGGATACCAGCTTATCTACAACCGGAGTCTGCTGATTCATTGAGCGCCACACATTATAAATTGTTTCAACATTAAATACTGCAACACCACTTTCAATCGGAAGACCACCTGGACGAACAACCTTTCCGGTCACTTCATAAATCAAAACAACTTCATCACCGGCAGGATATACTTCATCCAGAAGACCAAGTCTTACTTCCGGATAGCCTCCGATTACACTTTCTACCGCCTCAATCGTCTGTTTATATGCTTTTTTTATTCCAATAATTACTTCTTTTGCACCGACAGCCTGACCTACCAAATGGAAAGTATCCACAATTTCATGTGCATATTTTTCCAGTAATTGTCTATGTAATCTCAGTAGTGGTTCACATTCTGCACAGTTCAGGATAATTGTTTCTGCGCGCTGGTCCAATTTCGCATACGTTGGAAATCCCGCACCACCTGCACCAACAATTCCGTTTTGTTGCAATATGCTGCTTAATTCTTTCATATCCATAATTTCACTACTCCAGTCCTGTTCCATCGTCAATAATTCCAACAATTGCCGCATCAATAGGTGCATCGCTCATACCACAGCCGATTCTGGCAGCACTGCCCTGAGCCACCAGTACATACTCACCTATACCCGCACCAATTTTGTCAATCGCAATGAGTTGTTTTCCGGCGGTCTGCATATGATCCAATACATCGACAATCATGAATTTATTGCCGACTAAATTTTCACATTTTCGTGTTGAAATAACACTTCCTACTACTTTTCCTATCAGCATAGCTTCCTCACTTCCTCTTGCGATTTCCTTATAATGTAAGTATTTATTTAATAATTCTTACAGTCTGTCCCGTCGCAATCTTAGCTGCATTGGCTTCATCAGTGTCAATATGCATCTCCAAAGTGAAGCTGTCATCCACACGAATCTGTACATGATTGAAAACGGTTCCTCTTTCATTTTCTGCTTTTACGGATACGATATCTCCGTCATGTACTCCTGCTGCCATTGCATCTTTTGGAGACATATGGATGTGTCTCTTTGCAATAATACAGCCTTCATCAAGATAAATCGCACCTTTAGGTCCAACAACTGCAATTGGTGCACTTCCTGCAATATTTCCAGATTCTCTGATTGGAGCCTTTACTCCAAGCTTAATGGCATCTGTTGCCGAAATCTCTACCTGGGATTTACTTCTTACAGGACCTAGGATCCTTACATTTTCGATAGCTCTCAGTTTCAGACCTACTATTGTCACTGTCTCATTGGATGCAAACTGTCCGCCCATCAGCTCTTTTTTCTTAGTCAGCCGGTATCCCGGTCCGAATAACGCTTCCACATGTTCCTGTGTCAGATGAATGTGTCTGGCAGAAACCCCTACGGGAACCATATATCCCAATTCATTTTCTGAAGATTTCTGTTTTTCAACAGCCTCCAAAACCATTTTCGTAATTAATGCTACGTTGCTATTATCCATCTCAATTCTCCTCACCAATGATTCACAAGCCTTATAGCCGCCGAAGCGCTATAAGGCTGTAAACATCTCTCAATAATCTAATTATTTGATTGCCGGAAGAATCTTTTCTACATCTGTATGTGGTCTTGGGATTACGTGTGTTGCTACCAATTCTCCAAGTCTTCCTGCTGCTTCTGCACCAGATTCTACTGCAGATTTTACAGCTCCGACATCTCCACGAACCATAACTGTTACCAGCCCGGAACCAATCTTCTCTGTTCCGACTAATACAACATTTGCAGCTTTTAACATTGTATCTGCTGCTTCGATCGATGCTACAAGTCCTCTTGTTTCAATCATTCCTAATGCTTCCTGTGCCATTCTTTTTTCCTCCTTTATTTCTACTGTTTCAACCTGCTCTGCCTGCTGCGCCGTCTTTCTTACTCTCTGTACCGTTTTGGCGGGCGCTTTGGCAGTAGTTGTCCTTTTCTTAGCTGCAGGTTTTGCAGTTGTTTTCTCTTTGCCCTGCTCTGCCGGTTTCTTTTCCTCTGCCATGTAACTGCCTCCTAACGTATCCGATTGACGCTTTTATTAATCAATTTGATAATTTCTTCATGGGGACTTGGAATCACCGTGTAACATACCGGTTTCTTGATTCCATTCGCTGCGGCAGCTTCAATGGCCTGTGTTACAGCGGATACATCACCACGAATGATAATTGTCACCAGACGTCCGCCTAACTTTTTTTCCCAGGTAACCATCTCGACATCTGCAGTTTTACACATAATATCGACTGCATCAATCGCTGCTGTTACGCTTGGGATTTCAAAAAATCCATAACACTGTCCCATGAGACTTCTCCTTTACTTCTTCTAATACTGCAAATCTTAAACAGTCGGAAGGATTTTTTCTACATCATTGTGTGGTCTTGGGATTACATGTGTTGCTACTAATTCTCCAAGTCTTCCTGCTGCGTCAGCTCCTGTCTCAACGGCTGCTTTTACAGCTCCGACATCTCCACGAACCATAACTGTTACCAGACCAGAACCGATTTTTTCTGTTCCAACTAATGTTACTTCTGCTGCTTTTGTCATTGCATCTGCTGCTTCAATTGCTGCTGTAAGTCCTCTTGTTTCTACCATTCCTAATGCCTGCTGTGTCATTGCCATTTTTAGCCCTCCTAAATTTCCTCTATTTCTTGTTCATTAATAATATGTAGTTTCCCTTTGTCAAACGCATTTAGTTTTAACATTTTTTCTGTATCTTCCGTAGGACGTGCAATCTCATATTCATTTACCACACCTGCCAGCTCTTCTGCTTTTCTTCTTGCGGCTTCCAGAGCTGCCTGTACATCCGATACACTACCGCGAAACTTAATCATTACGATTAACGGTACCGGTAATGCGTCTGCATTCGCCGGTTTGTTTTTGTCAAAATTCTCCAGCCAGACATTCCCGGCTTTGCATCCTGCATCTGCAGCTGCAAACGCCGTTGCCAGACCGAATACTTCAAGCATGCCTACTGCTTCTGCCATATCCATTCTCCTTCTTTGGACTGGCCGTCACTATTGATTGATAATAGCAATCTTCAGGCCTTCCATTGCCAGATTTGTTCGATGAGCTTCATTGATCTGCTCCAATGGGAACTCGTGAGTAATCAGTTCATCCATTGGAAGTCCAATTCCTTTTGCTCTCTTTAAGAAATCAAATGTTGTTGCATAATCTCTTAATGTATATACCCAGGAACCAACCAGTGTGATTTCTTTAGAGCACAAATCAAAGTGCGGATTGATTGTTGCATCGCCGCCGTTGATAAAAAATCCCAGCTCGCAAAGTCCACCACCGTTTCTGATGAACTTGTAGATATTTGCATGTGCTATCGGTGAGCCTGTACACTGGAATGCAAAGTCGGCCGGATATCCTCCAAATGCATCCTGCACACCTTTTGCCAGTGCTTCGATTCCCTGGAACTCTTTAAAGTTTACTGATTTCTCTGCACCCATTTTCTTTGCAAAATCAAGCCGCTTCTGTTCTCCATCCACTGCTACAATGTTCTCAATACCCATTGTACGCAGAATTGCGATACAAATCAAGCCAATTGGTCCACATCCCTGTACAACCACTCTACTGTTGAATCTTAAAATTCCTGTTGTTTTTGCTCTTTCTACGGCATGAATCAGAACCGCACATGGCTCAATCAAGATTCGTGATTTTAGATCCAAATCACTTACATTAAATACCGTAGAGCCTTCACGAATCAAAATATAATCAGAGAACCATCCATTCAGATGAATGTCATCATCCGGAAGAAGTCCATAAACATCAGCACCACCCACATTCTGCTTATTCAAATCAAACATTGTAATGTCCGGGTTATCTTTGAAGATCATACAAGTAACCACTTTATCTCCAACCTTTAATGGTTTTCCGGCGCTGTCAACTTTTACATTTTTACCCATTTTTACAATTTCACCGGTTCCTTCGTGTCCAAGTGCCACTGGAATCAGACCAAACGGGTCTTTTTTGAATTCGTGAGCATCTGTTCCGCAGATTCCACATCCTTCAACTTTTACAAGAATATCTCCGTCACCAACTTCCGGCATCGGAAATTCTTTCACGTCATAATGCTCCAGAGCTGTCAACATAGCTACATGTGCCGTTCTTGGAATTCCATCATTTCCTGTGCCTGTTTTTACAGCTGTCGGTGCTGCTGTCTGCTTTTCCAGCATGCTTTCCAGTACCTGTTTTACAACTGCTTCTACATTTGCCGAATTCATTTCCATTTTCTTGTCTCCTCCTCTTCTAGCGAATGCATAAACTGTCTGTCATAACGCAGCGTCTTCTCTTTGTAAATGTGCTGGCACTTGTCAGTCCTTCTCCAGTTCTGCTCGCAATTGTGAATGTACAGTATCCTTCTCCCCCAAATCCAAGTGCTGCATAAGAAGGTCCGTTCTTCACCAGAATCGCCGTATCAATTGCTTTTGCATATTTTGTAATGTTATCTACGTTCTTAGAGTGGATGTGTGCAGAGTGTTTGTTGCCATGCTCCAGCCATACAGCCTGCTCTACTGCATCATCAAAATCTTTCGCTCTTACAACTCCAAGAATCGGCATCATCAGTTCTTCTTTAATCAGAGGGTGTTCCTTTGGTCCTTCGAATACAATACATCTGATATTCTCCGGAACTGTGATTCCAATCATTCCAAGAAGTGTTTTTGCATCTCGTCCTACACATTTTCTGTTCAGACGTCCATCTTTGAGAACAACTGCTGTCAATGCATCCTGTTCTTCTTTTGAAATCAGGTAACATCCCTGCTCATTAATCATATAATCCATCAGTTCATCTGCGATAGAATCTACTGCTACAATTTCTTTCTCAGCGATACATGGGAGATTATTGTCAAAAGTACATCCGTTGACAATGTCTTCCGCTGCTTTTCTAATATCTGCTGTTTCATCTACCAACGCCGGCGGATTTCCCGCTCCTGCTCCGATTCCTCTCTTGCCGGAGGAAAGAACAGCTGTTACAACTCCCGGACCTCCAGTTGCCGCAATCAGATGAATATCTTTATGCTTCATCATAATATTGCTTGTTTCCATTGTCGGATGTTCTACTGTCACCGCTATATTATCAGGTCCTCCGACTTCTACGGAAGCCTCGTTCAGCAGATTCACTGCATAGATAGAGGTTTTAATTGCTGCAGGATGTGGATTGAATACGACTGTATTGCCTCCTGCCAGCATTCCGATTGTATTACAGAGAACCGTTTCACTTGGGTTTGTACATGGAGTAATTGCTCCAATAACTCCAAATGGCCCCATTTCAATCAATGTAAGTCCTCTATCACCAGACCATGCAGTAGTTGTGATATCTTCCGTTCCCGGTGTCTTCTCCGCAACCAGCCGGTGTTTTAAAATTTTATGTCCAACGTTTCCCATGCCTGTTTCCTCAACCCCCATACGTGCAAGGATTTCAGCATTTTCTTTAATCTTTTTTCTGATGTTGGAAATGATAGATTCTCTCTGATCCATGGACATTCGTGCTACAATTTTCTGTGTTTTCTTTGACGCTTCAATTGCTTCATTCATATCTGAAAATACGCCGCGGCTTCCTGCTACGTCAGCAGAAATCTGCATTTTTGCCATTACTTCCTGCACGATATCCTGTACCATCTTTTCATTTACAGACACGCCAATACCTCCTCAAAGATTTCTTTGCCATAGGCTGCAATCGCGGTATCTTCTTCTGCACTTCCACCGCTGACACCTAAGGCTCCGATTATTTTACCATCTGCTTCCAACGGTTCCCCGCCTCCGAAAATAACGATTTTACCTTCATTGGTAAACTGAATTCCGTACAGCGGCTGTCCGGGTTGACTTAAATGACTAAGTGCTTCCGTTGACATCTTGAGGCTCGCTGAAGTAAATGTCTTATTAATTGCTATATCAAAGCTTGCTATGTACGCATCATCCATACACTGGACTGCAACAGGCCGTCCTGATTTATCTGATACTGCGATTACAACATTCACCCCCATTGACTCAGCATATGCCTTGACTTTTTCGATCAAGGCATTCGCCAGTTTCAGAGTCATGACATGTTTTTTACATTTACAGACATGTCCTGCCGCATGATGCGGATGCTGTTCTTTTATCTGCCCCAGCACAGCTTCTACCGCTTTGGAAATATCCTGTTCGTTCATAGCAGTCCTCTTTCTTTCTGAATTAGTTCAATCCAAGCTGCTCCATAACTTTCTTTGTGATAGATGCCACCAGGTCAGCTTCTGTTCCTGCTGTTTCTGCTGTACGTGCATTTCCACACTTTTCCCCACATGTATGGCAGCTAGGTTTGCCGTCTTTTGCATTTGGACACAGATTCGCCGGATGTTTTCCTTTCAGTCCCATCTGTCTTCTGATTTCGTACAATCTCTCAACCTGTTCTTTATTCAATTCCTGTGGTCCGCCCAGAACTTTTGACTGATATAACAACTGTGCATAGAACTCCAGAGATTCCATCTTGTAATAAGCGTTCATTAAGGAATCAGAGTATGCCAGTGCTCCATGATTCTCAAGAAGAACTGCATCGAAATACTGTAAATATTCAGATACTGCATCCGGAATCTCTTCTGTGGAAGGTGTTCCGTATTTTGCAATTGGCACGCATCCCAGTGCAATTACAGCTTCCGGCATGATTGGCTGTGTCAGCGGAATTCCTGCAATGGCAAAAGATGTTGCATACAGCGGATGAGCATGTACTACTGATTTTATATCTGGTCTTTCTTTGTATACACGTAAGTGCATTTTGATTTCAGAAGATGGTCTGAACCCTTTATTTGCCTGAATTACATTTCCGTCCAAGTCTACTTTACAAATATATTCTGGTGTCATGAACCCTTTGCTCACACCCGTTGGTGTACATAAAATTTCATTTTCACTGATTCTTACAGAGAAGTTTCCGTCATTGGCAGCAACCATCCCACGATTGTATACCCTTCTCCCGATTTCACACATTTCTTTTTTAATTTCGTATTCGTTCTGCATCCTTTTTTCCTCCTTGGATTCATAAAACAAACTTTTGTTTTTGTTGTTTCTTTCTTGATTTTACCACACAAACCCACAACAGTCAACTTGTTTCAATGTTGATTCTGTTGTTTTTCTATTTTCTCATTGCCTTCTTCTTTTTCCCACGGAAGCACATCACCATCTTCTCTTAAGTACTCCAGAATTTCAGGAATTCCTTCATAATTTTTAGAGTCCACATAAAAAATTTTCCGGCATCCTGCAAGCCTAAGCCAGCGTTCTGCACGCTCTACATCTGCCTTCTCATCGTGGATTTTTGTGATAATCCCAATGACTTCCCGATTGCACATACTTGTACAGCATGGCGGATACAGCGAATATGGCTCCGTTGCTGAAAGAAGAAGCCCTACCACATCCGCCTCATACGCATAAAGTGCCAATGCATATCCTAGATGCTTAGTCTGTGCATATTCTCCCGGTGTATCGATAATGACATCAAAATTATTCACATACTGCGTCTTATGATACTGTATTTTTTCACCTTTCAGGGCCTGTGTTAATGTGGTTTTTCCACATTCACTTCTCCCCATAAATACAATTTTTCTCATTCCATCAAGTCCTTGTAATTTCACATATCCGAAAATCCATCTTTTCTTTTACATAATCCAGTACAGCGCGGATTGCTGCTTCTGTCTCGGAAATTGTCCCTGTCACAATCAGTGTCCCACTAAAACGGTCTACAAATCCAATTTCAATTCCTGCTGCTTTCATGGCAATATCAGCCGCAATAATCGCAGTTTCCGCAGGGCTGATTGTCAGAACACCGATAGCAGACTTACTGTACTCCATCCTGGGATCAAGCCCCAGCTTCTCATATAGAGTAATATCCGGGCTTGCAATCAGATGTGCAATTGTAATCTCTTTTCCCGGAACTAATTCCTGTACAATTCTTTCCGGCATTTTTTCATATTCCATTTGTGTTCATCCTCCTATAAAACTGATTATACTTTACCCATATTTAGAAGTCAACAAAACACCAATATCATTTTCTATATTTTTGTATAAATCCCAATAAAATATTATTTATTATATGTTGTTTTTATTGTGTTTCATATAGTTTTCTAGCTCTTAATCATTGACAAACTATTTCAAATACTTCATACTATAAGCAGATATTTAGAAAGGCGGTATTCCCATGTCTTCTTTTGAATTGGATATCCATACACATACAATTGCAAGCGGTCACGCTTCCACTGCAACGATTACTGATATGGCAAAAGCTGCCCGCGAAAAAGGATTAAAAATGCTTGGCATCTCTGACCACGGTCCGGCAACACCGGGAAGCGGAAAACCTTCTTATTTCCGTAATCTTTCCCATGCACCTAAAGAACGCCTCGGAATTAAAATGCTCTATGGTGCGGAAGTAAATATCCTGGATAACAACGGAACGTTAGATTTGGATAATGATGTTATGAAGCATCTGGATTATGTCATCGCCAGCCTTCACAAACCGGTGAAAAAACCCGGCACCAAAGCAGAAAATACGCAGGCTTACATCGAAGCGATGAAAAATACCTATGTTCGTATTATCGGCCACTGCGATGACACAAAGTTTCCTGTGGATTTTCTTGCACTGGTTCAGGCAGCTATGGAGCATCATGTCATTCTCGAACTCAATGACGGCTCTCTTCGCCCGAATGGATACCGGGGAGATACCAGATTTCATGATTTAATGCTTCTCCATCTTTGCAAACATTTCCATTACCCCATTCTCCTTTCCAGTGACAGCCACGGAACCACACATATCGGGGATTTTAAACATGCAATGGAGATGATAAAACTGGCAGAATTCCCGAAAGAACTGATTCTGAATTATTCCTGTAAGGATTTTTTAAGATTTAATATCCAATAAAAAGGACATATGCACATTGGCACATGTCCTTTTTCTATCGCTTATGCTCTTTTAGCAAGCACCTCAGCTTCATATTTTTTCACTTCATCAAACCATGCTTCTTTTACAGGCACTCCACTGATTTCACAGTAATAATCCCAAACATCTCCTAATGGGTATGTCTTTAATTCTTCCTGCTGCATCATCAATTCTGTAAACTGCATTGTATCTTGAAGTTCTTTCAGTTTTTCATTTGGAAGCAGCATTGCATTCAAGAGTGCTTTCTGCATATTTCTCATGCCGACTGTCCAAGCAGATACACGGTTAATACTTGCATCAA
>CASERA010000110.1 GCA_949290175.1 uncultured Ruminococcus sp. | reverse complement strand
TTCTTTTAGAAGGGCGGGATGAAAAGGAATTCCGCAGACACGTTGCAGTACAGGCACAGATTGAATTGGGCTTTGAGAGATTTTTGGAAGAAAAGAATTATCAGGCAATTGTGACACATTTTGGAGACCTTGGTGCATTACAGCAGCTTCCGGGTCTGGCTATCCAAAGATTGATGGAAAAAGGCTATGGATTCGGCGGAGAAGGAGACTGGAAAACAGCAGCTATGGTGCGTCTGATGAAAATTATGACTCAGAGCAAGAAAAACGCCAAAGGAACTTCTTTCATGGAAGACTATACATACAACTTGGTTCCGGGAAAAGAAGGCATCCTGGAGGCGCATATGCTGGAAGTGTGTCCGACGATTTCCGAAGGACCGATTGGAATTAAGGTGAATCCATTATCTATGGGTGACAGAGAGGATCCTGCAAGATTGGTATTTACATCAAAAGAAGGAGCCGGAATCGCAACATCTTTAATTGACTTAGGAGACAGATTCCGCCTGATTATTAATGAAGTAGAGTGTAAAAAGACAGAAAAAGCGATGCCGAAACTGCCGGTAGCGACGGCCTTCTGGACACCAAAACCGAATCTTACAACCGGTGCGGAAAGCTGGATTTTGGCAGGAGGAGCACATCATACAGCATTTTCTTATGATTTGAGCGCAGAGCAGATGGCGGACTGGGCAGATGCGATGGGAATCGAGGCTGTTATCATTGACCAGGATACGACAATCAGAAATCTGAAAAATGAACTTCGCTGGAATGGGCTTGTGTATCGGAGATAATACTTTAGAAAATTAAACTCTGGTAATGAGTGTAATCTGAAAGAGAAGAATATAATGAATGGAGCCGGAAGGAAAATTCAGAAATGGATTTTCCTTCCGGCTCCTGTTTTGATTGATTATAAGGGGATTTCGTAAAAGAAAGTCCGGCAGGACAATTGAATATGATATAGAAAATATGTAAAATATAGGTATTCGACAGTAATATTTATAATAAGAAATGGGGAAGAAGAATGATAAAAATTTTCTTGGTAGAAGATGAGATTATCATACGCAGAGGCATTAAAAATAGTATTGACTGGGAAAAAGAAGGGTATGAATTCTCGGGTGAAGCAAGTGATGGGGAACTGGCACTTCCGATGATAAAGAAGAGGCATCCCGATATTTTGATTACAGATATTAAAATGCCATTTATGGATGGACTGGAGTTGAGCCGGCTGGTAAAAAAAGTACTGCCGGATATAAAAATTTTGATTTTGAGCGGATACAATGAGTTTGAATATGCGAAACAGGCAATTAAGATAGGGGTAACAGATTATCTTTTAAAACCTATTTCGTCGGAAAGACTTTTGGAAGTGCTTGGAAATGTTAGAAAACAGATTCAGCAGGAAAAAGACCTGGTAAAGCGTTATAATCGTGACATGCAGGAAAATTTGGAACAGGAAAAATTGAAATTTTTGAATCAACTGTTGCAGGGACAGCTTTCTGTAGGAGAGGCACTGGAAGAAGCAGGGAAGTTTGATATCGGTTTGAGTGCGGAAAGATACCGGTTTTTGTTATTTAAAATTCTAAATAATCGTGAACAGACATTGGCATATGGAGAAATTGTAGAAGCATTTAACCGGATAGAAATGGCTGTCCGTGAAATAAAAGATGTGACATTGTTTCAGAGGGGAATCCAGGGATGGGTTTTTTTGATTTCAGGTGACAGTGATGGGGGAATACAAAAAAGGAGTGAAGAACTGAAAGAAGTACTGGAAGAAACTATGAGAAAATTCCCGGAGATAGAGTATTTCGGAGGAATGGGAGAAGCTGTATTACGAATTCGGGATTTCAAAAAGGCATTCATTTCTGCGGATAAAGCATTTGCCAATCGATTTATATGCTCTTCTAATCAGATTATTATGTCTGCAGAACAAGAAAAATTGCAGGATTCCATGCAATTTACTGAGTTAGTGAATGTGGAGAATGGACGAAAAGTACTGGAAAGATTTTTGTGTAATGGAACGCCAGAAGAAATAGATAGCTTTTTAGAAACTTATTTTCAAGAAATATCCGAAAAGAATTTAAAGTCTACCTTGATGCGCCAATATATTATTATGGATTTCTTTGTTTCAGCATCAGTGTTTTGTGAGAATAAGTCGATATCGGGTAATAGTCTTCATGCGGCGGCGGAGCGGTTAAAACTTTCACTGCAGAAAGCAGATTCTTTACCGAAGATAAAAGGATTAATCAGTGAGCTGCTGAACTCTATTTTTGAGGCAAGAGATATGGTGAGTGGATACCGGTATAGTGATATGATTCAGGAAGCGAAACGGTACATACAAGAACACTATATGTCAGAAGATGTATCATTGAATGCGGTTTCTGCAAAAGTGAATATGAGTCCAAGTTACTTCAGCTCTATTTTCAGTAAAGAGGTTGGAAAGACATTTGTGATGTATTTGACGGAAGTGAGAATGGAAAAGGCAAAAGAATTGCTAATGTGTTCTTCGATGAAAACATCTGAAATTGGATTTGAAGTGGGATATAAAGATTCCCATTATTTCAGTTATATTTTTAAAAAAACTCAGAATTGTACTCCAAAAGAGTACCGTCAGAGAGGAAAGGCTGCAAAAGAATGAAAAAGTATTTTAAAAGATCTTTAAACAGACGTCTGTCTCTAATCTCAATTGTAGTATTTATTCCAATGTTTTGTCTGGCAGTGATTTTGATGGTTTCGTTGATGAAAGCGTCTCATGCGTATTCTGAGATTACACATAGTGTATCCTATGCGAACCAGTATGTAAAAGATTTCAAAGAACGAATTGATTATAGTATGTATCTGGCTGTAATTGGAAATATGGGTATGGAAGAATTGGGGAATGAAGAAAAGACAGTAAATGGAATAGTAACCGTAAATCCATATGAATACATCAGTGAAATGGAGCAGGCATGTGATCATATGGCAGAAGTGGCGACAGTGAATATTAATAAAAATCAGATACAAAGGTTGAAAAGCAGTCTGAAATCTTTAAGAAAATGTGTCGGTACATTGGAAGCAGGAATTAAAGGGAATCAAAAGTATGAGGAGAATAAGGCGTATCTGGATGAGAATATCAATAATCTTACGACATTAATCCAAACAGGAATTCAAGATTATATTTATACAGAAACTACACATCTTGATGAAATTAAAGAGCATCTAGATGCAAAAAATGCAAATACTCTGGCAGTTAGTATTGGTATTTTCGCTGTTACAATTTTTTTATCTCTTATTTTAACGAATTTGGCAGCCAGAAGTGTGACGCGTCCGATTAAAAAATTGTGCAAGCAGACCAGTCGAGTGGCAGAAGGTGATTTTACCGTAAAAGCAAAAGTAGAAGCAGGAGATGAAATTGCGATGCTGACAGAGAGTTTTAACGATATGACAAAAGAAATTGGCAGGCTGGTAGAGGATATTAAACAAAAGCAGCAAAACTTACATATCACCGAGATGAAGCTTTTGCAGGCACAGATTAATCCTCATTTTTTATACAATACGCTGGATGCAATTGTCTGGCTGGCGGAAGAAAAGAAAAATAGTGAAGTTGTCTCCATGGTTACGGCGTTGTCAGATTTCTTTCGAACAACATTGAGTGAGGGGCAAGATCAGATAAAAATCAGAGAAGAAAGGTCTCATATAGAAAGTTATTTAAAAATTCAGCGGTTCAGATACCAGGATATTATGGAATACGAAATAAAAATGGATTCGAAGATAGATGATTATTGGATTCCAAAGCTGACATTACAGCCTTTTGTAGAAAATGCCCTTTATCATGGGATTAAAAATAAAAGAGGGATGGGACGGATTTGCATCACTGGGAAACTTGAAGGGGAAAGGATTCTTTTTTCTGTGGAAGATAATGGAATCGGAATGGAAGAAGAACAGTTTGTGCATCTGCAAAAAGAGTTAGAAGATCCTAAAACAGCAGATATGAAGGCAGGATTTGGAATTGTGAATGTGGCGCAAAGGTTAAATTATTATTATGGCAATCAAAGTAAGATTATCTTTGAAAGTGAGAAAAATAAAGGAACCATAGTAAAAATAATCATAGGAATAAAAAAAATCGAACCTTTTTCATAAAAAAATAAACATTACTAAAATGAGCATAAAAAATATAACCTTTTAAATAGGATGTTCCGTATTAAAAATATAAAAAATTTATTAAGATAATATCAAGATAAATCATTTTTAAGGAGGAAGATGGGATGAAAAAGAAAATGCTTGCAGTATTGATGTGTTTGGCAATGGCAGGAGTTATGGCAACAGGATGCGGAAGCGGCGGAGCTGGTACGGAAAAGGGAACATCAGAAAGTGAATCCGCCGGAGATGATATGATTACAGTAGGATTTTCGCAGGTTGGTGCGGAGTCTGACTGGAGAACGGCAAACTCGGAATCGATGAAAGAAACATTTAGTGAAGAGAACGGCTATGAGCTGATTTTTGATGATGCACAGCAGAAACAGGATAACCAGATTACGGCAATTCGAAACTTTATTCAGCAGGATGTGGATTACATAGTTCTTGCACCTGTAACGGAAACCGGTTGGGATACAGTTCTGCAAGAAGCAAAAGATGCAGATATCCCGGTAATTATAGTTGACCGTATGGTAGATGTATCTGATGATAGTCTGTACACAGCATGGGTAGGTTCGGATTTTGAATTGGAAGGTCAAAAGGCTGCGGAATGGTTGAATGCTTATGCAGAAGCAAAAGGTATTGCTGCTTCTGCTATCAATATTGTAGATATCCAAGGAACGATTGGAGCATCTGCGCAGATTGGACGTACCAAAGGTTTGGAAGATGCTGTGGAAAAATATGGATGGAATTTACTGGCATCTCAGTCAGGAGAATTCACACAGGCTAAGGGGCAGGAAGTTATGGAGTCTTTCCTGAAACAGTATGACAATATTAATGTAGTATATTGTGAGAACGATAATGAGGCATTTGGTGCCATCGATGCAATTGAAGCAGCAGGAAAAACGGTAGGAACAGATATCGCAAATGGTGAGATTATGGTGATGTCTTTTGACACAACAAGAGCTGGACTTACCAATACATTGGAAGGAAAAATCGGACTGGATACAGAGTGTAATCCATTACACGGTCCACGTGTAGAGGAAATCATTCAGCAGCTTGAAAGTGGAGCAACTCCAGAGAAAAAGGCATTTGTTGAAGAAGAAATGTTTGCTTATGACAATACAGTTACATCTGTAACAGTAGATGGAACAGAATATGAAGTGACTTCGATTACAAAGGAAATTATTGATGGTCGTGCATACTAAAAGTGAATAATAGAATGGCGTGGCAGAAACGAGACAGGGGCGTCAAACGCTGTCACGCCTTCTTTTTGCATTAAAATAGAGAAAACAACTGTAGAAAACAAAAAAGACAGAAAATAAGGTTGGTGATGTTGAAAATGAGTGAAAATATTGTGCTTTCCATGAAGGGGATTTTTAAGTCGTTTCCGGGAGTAAAAGCTCTCCAAAATGTAGATTTCACACTCAAGAAAGGGGAGATTCATGCATTGATGGGCGAAAACGGAGCCGGAAAATCCACATTGATTAAAGTTCTGACAGGAGTCTACGAAATAGATGAAGGAACAATCCGGCTGGATGGTATAGAATCACCGATTGTCAATAAATCACCTCAAGATGCACAGAACAGGGGGATTAGTACCGTATATCAGGAAGTAAATCTCTGTCCGAATCTGACCGTAGCAGAAAACTTATATATTGGAAGAGAACCGAGAAAAGCAGGTTTTATAGATTGGCGTGCCATGAATAAAAAATCAGAAAGGTTGTTAAAATCTCTTGGCATTGATATAAATCCGACCAGAAATCTGGAAGAATGTTCGATTGCAATGCAGCAGATGATTGCAATTGCGAGAGCTGTGGATATGAAATGTAAGGTATTGATTTTGGATGAGCCGACATCTTCTCTGGATGATGAGGAGGTGGAAAAATTATTTGTGCTGATGCGGAGATTAAGGGATGAAGGTGTAGGAATTATTTTTGTGACACACTTTTTGGAACAGGTATATGAAGTCTGCGATAGAATCACGGTTCTTCGGAATGGACAGCTGGTTGGGGAATATAGTATTAAAGAATTACCGAGAGTCATGCTTGTTGCAAAAATGATGGGAAAAGATTTTGATGATTTGGCAGATATCAAAGGAAGCCATAAAATGATTACGGATGGAGAACCGGTTATTGAAGCGGAAGGTCTTGGACATAAAGGTACGATTCGACCATTTCAACTTACAGTACGCAAAGGAGAAGTGGTTGGACTGTCAGGGTTGCTTGGCTCAGGACGATCTGAACTGGTAAGAGCAATTTACGGAGCTGATAAAGCGGATACCGGAATTCTAAAAGTAAAAGGAAAAGAAGTAAAAATTAAATCCCCACTGGATGCAATGAAACTGGGGATGGCATATCTTCCGGAAGATAGAAAGGAAGATGGAATGCTTGCAGATTTATCTGTGAGAGAAAATATTATCATTGCATTGCAGGCAAAGAGAGGAATGTTCCATCCTATGAAGCGTAAAGAGATGGAAGAAGCTGCTGATAAATATATTGAACTGCTTCAAATTAAAACTGCGGGCAGGGAGACTCCGATTAAGAGTCTGTCAGGAGGAAATCAGCAGAAAGTAATTATTGGCAGATGGCTTTTGACTAATCCGGAATACCTGATTTTGGATGAACCGACCAGAGGAATTGATATTGGAACGAAGACGGAAATTCAAAAGCTGGTACTGGATTTGGCAGAACAGGGAATGGCAGTGACATTTATTTCTTCAGAGGTAGACGAAATGCTTCGGACTTGTTCCAGGATGGCAATTCTTAGAGATGGAAGAAAAGTCGGAGAGCTGGAAGGACATGAAATGTCACAGGATGGAATCATGAAGGCGATTGCTGGAGGTGAGAGTAACAATGAGTAAAAAGTTCAGTTTGAAGAAAATTACAGAGATGAGATTATTTCTTCCGATAGTGTGCCTGATTGCAGTCCTGCTTGTGAATGTAATTACAACTCCGGGATTTTTTAAGATATCCATAAATAATGGAGTTTTATACGGATACATTATAGACGTAATTAACAGGGCTTCCGAGCTGGTGATTCTGGCCGTCGGTATGACATTGGTTACTGCAGCCAGCGGAGGGCAGGACATCAGTGTAGGTGCAGTAATGGCGGTTTCAGCAGCAATCTGTTGCCAGATATTATCAGGCGGGGAGGTATCGGTGGAAAGTTTTCATAATGCGTTTATTCTTGCAGTAATTATCGCATTAATCGGAGGAGGAATCTGTGGAATGTTTAACGGATTTCTAGTAGCAAAGCTGAATATCCAGCCCATGGTAGCTACATTAATTCTGTATACAGCAGGAAGAGGAATTGCTCAGCTGATTACAAAAGGACAGATTACATATATCCGTGTAGACAGTTATAAAGTATTAGGAAGTTACATTGGGAAATGCCCAATTCCGACACCGATTTTTGCCGCGGTTATTGTGGTAATTATTGTGCATTTGGTTTTGAGGAAAACTGCATTGGGATTGTATATTGAAAGTGTGGGAATTAATGGAAAAGCATCCAGATTGGTAGGATTGAATTCTACGATGATCAAGTTTCTTACCTACGTTATATGTGGATTTCTTGCAGGAGCAGCAGGTTTGGTAGCCTCCAGCCGTATATATTCTGCGGATGCCAATAATATCGGGCTTAATCTGGAAATGGATGCGATTCTGGCAGTAGCCCTTGGCGGTAATGTGCTGGGAGGTGGAAAATTCAGCTTGATGGGATCTGTAATTGGTGCCTATACAATTCAGGCTTTGACAACAACATTGTATGCAATGAATGTATCTGCGGATCAGCTTTCGGTATATAAAGCAATTGTAGTTATTATTATTGTGACGCTGCAAAGCCCGGCATTCAAGCGTATGGCTGCAAATATAAAAATGAAAAGAAAGGTTGCAAATACAACAAGTGAAGGGGGCGGCAGATAATGAAAAGAAAATTAGGATTCAAACGAAATATGAATGGAAACAGCTTTCTTCTAATGATTACAATCTTATTGTTTTTTATTATGTATGCAGCCGGAATGATTATTTTTAATGACAAAGGGTTTGCAAAACCGCAGATGTTTCTGAATCTATTTATATCAAATGCAGGACTTCTGGTTATTGCCATGGGACAGACAATCGTTATGGTTACTGCAGGTATTGATATTTCTGTTGGTTCTGTTACTGCACTGGTCTGCATGACAGTTGCCAATCAGATGGAAAATCATGGAACAAGTGCATATATGGCAGTTATTATTGCTTTGGCAGTTGGTCTTGCGTATGGTCTTGTTCAGGGATTCCTTGTATCATATCTTGAAATACAGCCATTTATCGTAACACTTGCCGGAATGTTCTTCGGACGTGGATTGACAGCGATGATTAGTACAGATATGATTTCCATTCAAAACAAAACATTTTTGGCATGGGCGAAATATAAAATCTATCTTCCGATTGGTTCATACAGCAAGAGAGGAAATTTCCTGCCGGCATATATTTATCCGACAGTGATTATTGCAATATTAATATTTATTATTATTGCATTCATTATGAAGTATACAAAATTTGGACGTTCTGTATATGCGGTCGGTGGAAATGAACAAAGTGCTTTGATGATGGGACTGAATGTAAAAAGAACAAAACTGAAAGCATATATTTTAGCAGGATTTTTATCAGGATGCGGTGGATTTTTATTCTGCCTGAACAGTTGTTCAGGGTTTGTTGAGCAGGCAAAAGGACTTGAAATGGATGCAATTTCCGCAGCTGTTATAGGAGGAACACTGTTGAGTGGAGGAGTAGGTACACCGCTAGGAACGTTGTTTGGTGTGTTGATCAAGGGAACCATCACCAGCTTGATTACAACACAGGGAACATTGTCCAGCTGGTGGTCCAGAATTGTCTTATCTGCACTGCTTTGCTTCTTTATTGTATTACAGTCTGTATTTGCAAAAATGAAAAAGAAAAAATAAAATAGGGCAAACTTAAAATCAATCAGTGCTTCATAAGTAATGGAAAACGAATTCTTAGAGACTTTTGAAGCACTTTTTGTATTGAAAAATTATGTAATCTGACATAAGATAATATTCATACAGGTGTCAGGTACGGCTGTAATCTGAAAGAGAAAGAGGAATTAGACCATGAAGTCACATGAAAAAAAGATACCGGTGAATTATCAGAAAGAGCTGGATAAGCTGATAGAAAAGCAGCAGGAGGATGGAAGAGTACCTACATTATTGCTGCACAGCTGTTGTGCTCCGTGCAGCAGTTATGTTTTAGAGTATCTCTCCCGGTATTTTAAAATTACGATTTTTTACTATAATCCTAATATATATCCGGAGAGTGAATATAACACGCGAATTCAGGAGCAGCAGGAGCTGATTGAGAAAATGAATCCCAAATATCCGATTGATTTTTTGGCGGGGAATTATGATAAGGAACGGTTTTATCGGATGGCAGAAGGGCTGGAGGATGTAAAGGAGGGTGGTTCCCGCTGTTTCAAATGCTATGCACTGCGGCTTAGGGAAACAGCGCGGGCTGCGGCGAAAGGTGGATTTGACTATTTTACAACAACGTTAACAATCAGCCCGATGAAAAATGCAGATAAATTAAATGAAATTGGAAAAGCAGCAGGCGAAGAGTTTGGGGCAGAATATCTGCCGTCTGATTTTAAGAAAAAGAACGGATATAAACGCTCGGTTGAACTTTCTAAGGAGTATGGGCTGTATCGGCAGGATTACTGTGGTTGTGAATTTTCTATGAGAAGCCGGGAAGCTCAAAAG
>CASERA010000109.1 GCA_949290175.1 uncultured Ruminococcus sp. | reverse complement strand
GGTCGTAATTTCCATTATGCCATGCAGTGCGAAAAAATATGAATGTAAAATCAGCGGAATGGATTCTACGGGAACAGGTCAGGATGTGGATATTGTTATGATTACACGTGAAATTATGCGTTTTATCCAGATGGACCATATTAATGTGGAGAGCCTGCCGGAAGAAGCATTTGATTCTCCGTTAGGAGTAAGCAGTGGAGCCGGAGTTATTTTTGGAGCATCCGGCGGTGTGATGGAAGCGGCTCTTCGGACGACGCATTATCTGCTGACAGGAAAAAATATAGAGCCGGAGGCTTTTCGGGAAATTCGGGGATATACAGGAGTACGGGAGCTGGAGGTAGAAATGGCAGGCGTGAAAGTGCGCTGTGCCGCAGTGTCCAGCTTAGGGAAAGCAAGAGAACTTCTGGAGAAAATCCGGGCAGGAGAAGTACAGTATGATTTTGTGGAAGTGATGGCATGTCCAGGAGGATGTTCCGGCGGAGGCGGACAGCCAATCAAAGATGGGTGTGAGTTTGCTATGCAGCGTGCAGACAAATTATTTGAATTGGATGGAAAAGCATCCATTCGTTATTCCCATGAAAATCCGGAGATACAGGAACTTTATAAAGAATATCTGGGAAGACCGCTGTCCCATACGGCACATGAATTGCTCCATACGAATCATGAGGAATGGGAACTTTAAGACAGGAGGTTTCAAGTGCGTCTTTTAATGGTTGAAGATGAAGCAGTATTGGCAGAGGTTTTGAAAGAAACTTTTCGGGATGAAAATTATGAAGTAGACGTTGCGGCGGATGGTGAAAGTGGATATCTGCTGGGGACAACAGGCATCTACGATGCGATTATTTTGGATGGAATGCTGCCGGAAATGGATGGATATGAGGTGCTGAAAAAATGGAGAAAGGCTCATATTTACACTCCGGTATTGATGTTGACAGCACGTTCCGAATTAGAAGATAAATTGACGGGGCTCAATTTGGGAGCAGATGATTATTTAACAAAACCTTTTGAGGTAGAAGAACTTCTGGCACGTGTGCGTGTGATTACAAGGCGGCAGGGAAAACAGGAGATTGATCGGATTCAGTTTGGAGATTTATCTTTGGAAATATCAACCTGTATGTTGTATAATCGAAGGAATAACCAGTCTGTTCAGTTAGGGAAAAAGGAATTTCAGCTCCTGGAGCTTTTGATGAGGAATCAAAATCAGATTCTTACAAGAGAGCAGATTATTGGGAAGCTTTGGGGGCATGAATGTGAGGCGGAGTATAACAATGTGGAAGTTTATATTTCATTCACTCGCAGGAAATTAAAATACATACAATCACAGACAGTGATAAAAGCAGTGAGAGGAATTGGATATAAACTGGAGGAGATGAATGGTTAAAAAACTGCGGCGTCGTATTCTTGTAATTTTGACAGCAATTTTGTCCTTGATTTTGATTTGTATACAGACGCGTTCATATGTGGATAGTTACTATTATAATCTGGAAAACAGCAAAGCTTTTCTGGAACAAATTGCAGAACAAATCAGAGAACAAGAAAAATTTTATCTTTGGGCAATGCCGGTGTATGTGTTTCAGGTATATGAAGATGGAAATATAAAGCTGCTTCAAAAAGGAAATGATAACTCATACGAAGATTTTCAACTGACTGAGGTAGCGTATGAAATTGCGCAGCAGGGAAACGAAGAAGGGGTTTATCATGAATTCAGGTATTTACTTCAGGAACAGCTGCTTGTACTGTTAGATGAAACGGATATCAGGCTGTTTCAGCAGGAAATGTTGAAAGACTATTGTGTCAGCACTCTGATAGGGATTCTTTTTATTTTCGGATGTGCGGTCTTGATTTCCAGATGGCTGACAAAACCGGTAGAAAAGGCATTTGAACAGCAGAAACAATTTCTTTCAGATGTAAGTCACGAATTGAAAACACCATTGACAGTAGTTGGTGCAAATGCTCAAAAGCTGCAAAAAGAAATCGGGGAAAATAAATGGCTGGAGTATATTGTGAATGAAAATCACAGGATGGGAAAGCTGCTGAATGAACTTTTGACGTTGACCCGTATGGAGAGTCCGATTGCAGAAACACATGGACAAAAGATAGATTTAAGCCGTGCAGTAACAGGGATTCTACTTCCCTATGAGAGTGTTGCTTATGAAAAAGGGATTCATTTTTCTATGGATATAGAGGATGGAATCTTTGTATGGGGAGAAGAGGAACATTTGAAGCAGGCAGTGATTATTTTAGTAGACAATGCCATGCACCATGTTTCAAAAAGTGGTCAGATTCATGTTCATATGGATTCACAAAGAGGAAAGGTGGAAATCAGCGTTTCTAATACAGGAAAAGAAATTCCAAAAGAAGAGCAAAAAAAGATTTTTCTGAGATTCTACCGGGGGGATAAGGCGAGAAATCGAAAGGAAAACAGATATGGCCTGGGGTTAGCAATTGCAAAAACAATTGTAGAACGACATAAAGGACATATAGAAGTACTTTGTGAAAATGGATGGACCAGGTTTAAGATTTTTTTAAAATGAGATTGTAAAACAGGACAGTTTACTGTGTAAATTCAGTGAATTGTCCTGTTTTTTAATAAATTCAATGTTGTTTCAAGGATTGTGTTATACCATAAGCAAGAATAAACCGAGTTCGCAATGGAGGAATAGCATATGATACAGAAAAGAAAAAAGATAATTGGAGGCTGTGTGGCCGGGATTTTGATTTTAGCGGTACTGGGAGGAAAGCTGATTCTGCCAAAATCAGAGAAACAAATTGGGAATCCGACAGAATCTGTGGTAGTTCAAAAAAATGATATTAAAAAGAGTATTCAGGGTACGGGGGTGCTGACTTCAGGGCAGACCACAGATATTAAAGTACCTGTAGGAGTGAAAATTACGGAAGTGAAAGTAAAGAATGGTGATTCCGTGAAAGCAGGAGATGTTTTAGCAGTGCTGGACGGAAACAGTGTGACAGCGGAACTTTTAGGCACACAGGAAGCAATTGAAGCTTTAGAAAAAAATATAAAGAATACCAATCAGAAGAAAGCTGCCTATTATGACATGATTAAAAACAAAACAAATCTTGAAGAAAAGCGGGAAATTCTTAAAAAGCTTTCGGAAACAAATACAATCACAGCACCGGAAGATGGTATTATTACCTCGGTAAATGGGACAGCAGGGATTGTTGAAAATAAAGGGACAGGAGACACACAAAAGAAAACCGACAGTACAGGCAGCTCATCCGTAAATCAAGTAAAATCCATGGCAGCAATACAGAATGTGACCATAAAAAAGATGTCAGAAGAAATGACAGTACCTGAGACAGAACCGATTGAAATTGCTGAATTCCCGAAATTAGCAGTAGGGGTTCCTGTAACAGGAGGTACACCAACAAAAGAGCTGGAAGGAACAAAGGAGTATCGGGCTGAAATAGAATGGAATATGAATTCTGAAACATTTGAAGGAAATACGGTTTATAAGGCGAGAATTACATTAACAGCAAATCCGGGATATTATTTTGCAGCAGGAATCGAGCCCAAATTAGAAGGTGCAGAAATTACAGATGTAGACACAGGGAAGGACGAGAAGATACAATCAATTGCTTTTACAGCGGTATTTCCTCAAACTTCATCAGGAGAAGAGAAAAAAGAAGAAACACAGCCCCGGAAAGAGGAGTCAGAGGAAGCAAATACTGAAGAAGCAAATCGACAGGAAGTACAGCCCGAAGAAGTAGATCCGGAGAATTCACAGCCACAGGATATCCCATCAGCACAAACTGTATCAGAAGGAAATTCGAAAGAAGAAGTAAGAGAGCAGAATACAGAACTGGCAACTGTTTTTTCGATTGCGACCGGGAATCAGATGACGGTGGAAATTCAAGTGGATGAGATGGATATTTTATCAGTTTCAGAGGGGCAGACTGCAAATATTACACTGAATGCTCTGCCTAATACATCATTTTCGGGAAGTATCAGCCACATTAACAAAGTAGGAAATACCAATAATGGTGTTACAAAATATGGTGTTCAAATTACAGTGCCAAAAGATGAGAAAATGCTTGCTGGAATGAATGTATCTGCCTTGATTGTGGTGGGAGAGAAGAAAAATGTGCTTACAATACCGGCGTCGGCTGTTGTAGAGATGAGTGGAAAGTCTTATGTATATCTATCCGAGGATGAGAAGACCGGGGAATTATCAGGGCGCAGAGAAGTGAAGACCGGCTTGACAGATGGAACAAATATAGAGGTTACGGAAGGTCTGAAAGAAGGAGATACTGTAT
>CASERA010000108.1 GCA_949290175.1 uncultured Ruminococcus sp. | reverse complement strand
GTTCTTTGATACGTATTCGCAGGGAAACATATTTGTCTGGCTGAAGCAACACTTTTTCCTGATAATAATAACTGCTTTTTCCCTGTCGCTGAGAGCTACCTGATCGATGCCGTTTTTTTTAACACGTTAATTGTTTCTTTCAGGATATTTATTTCCATTTGCATTTCAAACATTTGTTTCTTAAGTTCTTCCATTTCGCCAGAAGGCGAAACACTTGTTTTTGCCTGAGTGATATTTTGATCAAGTTTTTGAGGTGGAATATTTTTATGATTCATCAGACCTAATACACCTTCTTTCAAATATCGTTTTTTCCATTGGTAAATGCTGGCTCTGCTATAGCCGATATCTTTTGATACGGATTTTATATTCTCGCATTGTTCAAAGCAACGCTTGATTGCATCAAGTTTAACGTCTAAGGGAGAATTTGTTTGGTGAAATACAACTAATGCAGTTGCTTTTTGCTCTTTGGAATACATTATAGGCTCCTTTCAGCTCCTATGGTAGTCCAGATTTTTGTCCCCCCATTTCCTGTATTTGTGTTTTTGTCAGTATTTGTCCTCTCTTGTGTACTGCTTATGCTTAAAGTATACAAGAGAGGATAAATACTGACGCCTCCTGTGATAAAACTTGTCACAGGAAATGTAAAAAAGATCTTACCGTGTTATGCGAAAAACTCCTTACTCTATGACTGCAAAACCACCTTACTAAGCACAATTCGCCTACGGTCTGGAAAAACAACTTATGACGTTCCCTGATCGTATGTTTAGAAATGAGGTGTAAGAGCAGATGTTTATAATAGAACCGCGAGTGTTTTGAAAAGAAGTTGTACTTTAACTTTTAATTTAGATAAATAAAACCGAAATGTTTAATCCTTGATATGGTTAAAATGCACAAAAAATAAATGTAAAAATAATATATAATGTAGAAAATTAAGATAAATATTGAAATTATAAAATATAGAGCGTAATATTATGGTTAATAAAAATAAAACGTTTTATTTAATAAAAACAAAATGATTAAGGAGGAAGTTGAAGGATGAAAAGAAAAAGAATTACAGCGCTAGGTTTGGCATCGGTTATGCTTATGAGTGTTACTTTATCGGCTTGTGGCAGCGGGGCGGATGAGAGTAGATCGAGTGATGGAAATATAGTAATCACAGTGGCATCTCGTTATGCTACAGATGTGGAGGATGAAAAATATTACCGTCAGAAAGTAGAAGAATTCAATAAAATGGATAATGGTATTACAGTAGAGATGGATAATGTTGCAACAGAATCAGATTATCTTGACAAACTAAGAACAGCATTTGCAAATGGAGATACACCGAATGTTTTTCTGGAATATGGAGGGAGCCGTACATTGGATTATCTTGAGGCTGATGCATTGGTAGATTTGAAACCGTATTTGGAAGAAAATGACAGTGAATGGTATAATACATTTTACGAATCGCTCTGGGATCAGACACAATATGACGGATATGATGGAATTTATGCGGTCCCATTTAAGAGCTATATGGTACTTCTTTTCTATAATAAAGATCTGTTTGAACAGGCAGGACTGGAAGCACCGGTTACTATTGATGATATGCTTGATGCCTGCGCAAAATTTAAAGAAATGGGTATCAAACCATTTCAGGTTGGAGAAAAGGACAATTTCCGATTTGGGCATTTTAACAACAATCTTATAATTAAAACCCTCGGTGTAGATGCAGTAGACGAACTCGCCAATCGTGAACTGTCATATGATAGTGATGAAATGATCAATACATATAAAATAATAGAAGAAATGGTAGCAAATGATTATTTTGGAGAGAATATACTCGACACTGATCAGTACCAAGAAAGTGAAATGTTCCTTCAGGGAGATGTAGCAATGCATTGGGATGGGACATGGTTTATTCCAAACTATCTGTATGGAAGCGATATTTATGATTCAATTGGAGTTGTACCATTTCCATATGGGGATGAAAAATATGCCAGTCAGGCTCAGGGCGGTTCATCTGATATGTGGTATGTATCAAAATTGAATAAATCTGATGAAGAAATTGAAGCATCTGTTGAGTTCCTGAAATATATCACATCACCGGAGTATTATACAGGACTTGATGAAGTGGCCCAGACGATTTATCCGGTAAAATACGAAAAGTCGGATAATGCCCCGGAAAATCCGCTCCTTGATGAGGCTTTGGATATATATGAACAGGTAACAGATATGAGAACGGATGTGCAGAACTATGATCCGGATTCAAGAATGCTTGATGCAGTCCGGTCGTCACTTCAGGGATTGGCTATGGGAAATAGTGCTGAAGAGTGTGCTGAACAGATTATGGAAACTGTAAATGCTGGAGGAGGAGAATAACAGAAAGGAGCGTTTGCTTTGAAGAAAAAGGTATATTCTAAGCTGACTATAATTATATTCCTGGCACCTGCACTTATTATGCTTGTTGCGTTTATTCTTTATCCGGTATGTAATACAATATATCTTTCTTTTAATGAGTGGAAAGGAATTTACGGTTCTCCAGTAACGTTTGTGGGACTGAAAAATTATATTGATGTTTTGAAAAGTGACAGTTTCTGGCAATCAATGTTGAACTCTGTTTTTTTTATGATAGGTGGATTCTGTATTTTGATGCCTTTATCATTCGGGCTGGCGTTATTGATCACATCAAAATTGAGAGGCACAAAATTTATGAAAACAGCCTTTTTTATGCCGGTCATGCTTTCAACAACGGCTGTTGCACTTATATGGGTGTATCTGTTGAATCCTTCTTTTGGAGCGGTAAATCAGATTTTGAATACAGCTGGTCTGGAAGGGCTCGCGAAAGACTGGCTCTCTACTCCAGGACTGAATATCTGGTGTGTGATACTTGTGAATGAGTGGATGTACGCGGGATATAATATGTTGATTTTTGCAGCAGGGCTTGTGTCAATCCCTAGCGATGTATATGAGGCAGCAAAACTGGATGGATGTACGGGTATAAAACAGTTGCGATATATATCTATTCCGTTGAGCCGGGAGTCGTTTAAGATATTTTCAGTGTTATGTGTTACAGGATGTCTAAAAGCTTTTGATCTTGTCTGGGCAATGACAAAAGGCGGGCCTAATCATACATCAGAAGTTCCTGCTACATTATTATATAATGAAGCATTTACATTTAAATACTTCGGAAAATCTAGTTCCATTGGCGTACTTTTGCTTATATTGGGAATTATTCTTAGTGTAATGCTGAATAATTTCTTTAAGAAGGAGGATTAGGTTATGAGAAGAAAAGTAAAAAGAATTATTGTATATGTATTTGCTGCCTTTTGGACAGTCATGACCATATTTCCTCTGTTATTGACACTGATGAATTCTCTAAAAGATAATGCGGAGATTACATTGGGAATGCTTTCTTTTCCCACGAAGCTTTTATGGTCAAATTATTTAAGTGCATTTTCGGATGCACATATCCTGCAGGCAATTTTGAACTCATTGATTTTTGCTGTTTCATCAACTGTTCTTACAATTTTTATGGGAATGCTGGCAGCTTATATTCTTTCGAGAAAAAAATTTATTGGGAGAAATATCATCTATACAGCCTTTTTGATAGGGGTTATGGTACCTATACACTGTACGATCATACCGATTTCATCGATGGCTACGGCAGTTCACGGGAAGAATGAAAGTTGGTTCCTGATATTGGTGTATACTGCATTTGCGCTGCCTCAGGCAATCTTTCTTTTTACAGGCTATATGGACGGAGTGAGTAAAGAATTGGATGATGCGGCTAAAATAGACGGATGTGGAGAAGGAAGACTTCTTTTCAATGTATTAATGCCTGTCTGCGTTCCAATTATTTCAACGGAAGCGATACTTGCATTTGTTGCAGGGTACGGAGAGCTGATATTTGGAATGATTCTGATGTCTGATCAGGATAAATATACGATTGCAAGAGCAATGCTAACATTCTCGGGAAGCTATCAGATTTCTTACGGACCGATTTTTGCATGTATTATACTTGCTGTTATTCCTATGGTGGTGTTGTATCTGCTTTTCCATGAGAAAGTGCAGGAAGGAATGTTGACAGGAGCAATAAAAGGATAGATAATATTAAGGAGAGTCTACTATGAATAAGATTGACAGAATTCCAGATACAAAACAGAAATGGTTTAAGGAAGCAAAATATGGGCTTTTTATCCATTGGGGGCTTTATTCAATATTAGGAGGAGAATATAAAGGACAAAAGACGGATTATATTTCAGAGTGGATCATGAACAGTTTGGATATTCCGGTTGATGAATATGAAAAGCTGGCAGAGCAGTTTGATCCGGTGAATTTTGATGCGGACAAGCTTGTGAAACGGGCGAAGGAAGAATGGGGGATGAAATACATTGTTTTTACTTCAAAACATCATGAAGGATTTGCAATGTATAAGTCTGAGGTGAGTTCATACAATGTAGTCGACGCTACACCATGCCATAGAGATATTTTAAAGGAACTTGCTGAAGCATGTAGAAAATATGATATGAAGTTAGGATTGTACTATTCTCAGTCTCAAGACTGGGATGACCCTAATGGATATATTTCAAAGTCAAATGGACATGAGGCGACTAATCGAGAAGAAAAGAAGATTAGTGATTTCCAGAAATATCTTGATGAGAAGGTAAAATCGCAGTTAAAAGAGATACTGACGAATTATGGTGATATATGCCTGATCTGGTTCGACACACCAATGGACATGACGGTGGAGCAGAGCCAAGAGTGCATTGATACCGTTAAGAAAATTCAGCCGAACTGTCTCATTAGTGGAAGGATTGGTAATCAGTTGGGAGACTATATGACAATTGGAGATAATTATCTGCCTAGACTCCCACTTGATGGAGACTGGGAAATGCCGGCTACGCTAAATGATACCTGGGGATACAGCAAGTTTGACCACAACTGGAAAAGTCCGGAGGACATAATTAGACTTTTGATTAAAATCGTAAGCAGAGGTGGAAATTATCTGCTCAATATCGGACCGAAAGCGGATGGCAGTATTCCGGAGGAGAGCTGCAGGGTTTTAAATGTTGTTGGTAAATACCTAAAAGAGAACGGAGAAGGTATCTATGGAACGAAAAAAACGCCGGTCTATCCATATGAACTTGACTGGGCAGAGTTTACATGCAGGGAACATAAACTCTATGTTCATGTTTTAAAACCCAGAAAGCGCTTGGAACTTCTTAATTGTGCAAATCATGTTACGAGGGCAGTACTTTTAAAAGATGGACGAAGATTAGATGTAGTATGCGACATGACATGTGAAGGAGATGCTGTGGTGATCATAGATATCCCTAACGAATTGAGAGAGGAAAAGAACTATTGTGTTTGCTTGGAGTTAGAAGAAGAAACTGCAATTTTTGATCCGATTCGTGGTTGACTTTTATAAAATAGTCTGATTTGAATCAAAGCCGATGATTGCCTCTGGATTAGAGAGAGTCATCGGCTTTTTATGGTCGGAGAAAAACGGGGGAACACAATATGGGTGTTACGATCAAGGATGTTGCAAAAAAAACGGGACTTTCGCTTGCTACAATTTCGAAATATATGAATGGCGGAAAAGTTCGCGACAAGAACAAATTAATTATCGATGAGGCAGTAAAAGAACTTGGATATATTCCCAATAAGGCGGCACGAGGACTGAAGACATCAAGGACATTTACGATTGGCGTTATTGTGGATGAGATGGCAAATCAATATTTTGCCCTTTTATTGGAACAGATTGAGATGATTCTTAATGAAAACGGGTATTCAATGGCAATAGCTTGTCACAAAGGTGATCCGGAAGTGGAAATAGAATGTTTAAAGTTTTTTATGGAACAGAATGTGGATGGGATTCTGGCTGTTCCTGCAGACGACTGTTGTACTAACAGAAAGACGGTTGAAAAAAGTACCATTCCGGTAGTGGCTTTGGACCGTCTGCCCCATAGCGTGTGTGATTGTGTCGCTTCAAATGATGCAACAGGTGCATATAGTGCAACAGAGTATCTGATAAATTGTGGACATAAAAAAATAGCAGTGATAACTGGAAAAGTTGCCAAAAAGCATCAGAGCCTTCCTGTGGGAAGTGCTGTAGACCGTTTGAATGGATATCTTCGTGCAATGAATGATTATGGGTATGATATAAAGAAAGATTATATTCAGCAGGGAGATTTTAGCTTGGATGCGGGGGCAAGATGCATGGAAAATCTTTTGAAAAATGAAGATAGACCTACAGCGGTTTTTGTTACCAATTATAATATGACTCTCGGAGCGATAGCTACATTGCATAAATACAGGGTTGAAATTCCGGCGGAATTGTCAGTAGCAGCATTTGATGATTTGGAATTTTCGGTAATTTCTAGACCTCAACTGACGGCAGTGAGGCAGCCGTTTGAACTTAATGCTAGGAAAAGTGTAATGCTTCTTTTGAAGAGGATAAAAGGAGATTATACTGGATTCCCAGAAACAATAAGAAACCCAACAAAACTAATGATTAGAGATTCTGTTAAGGTTTTAAAAAATTATGAAGTGTAAAATTACGGATATAGCAAAAGATACGCATCTATCAACAGCAACGGTTTCAAAATATATGAATGGGATAAAAATTCGTCCTGAAAATGCGCAGAAGATTAAGGAGAGTATTGAACGACTTCAGTATACTCCTAATCGACAGGCGCAACTCCTGCGTAGCAGAAAAAATAAAAACATTTTAGTTTTACTGCCTACAATAGCAGATTATTCTCTTGGGAAAATATGCAACTCCATTGAAGAATTCTTGAGAAATAATGGTTATACTACAATGATTAGCTCCTATGCGGCAAAGACGGAAGATTATCAATCTATATATCAAAAATTAACCGGGACGCTATTTTCGGGAGTTATTATATTTGCATCAACTCCGGAAATTGTCTGTATTGCTCAAAAATTTGAAGAAAGAGATGTTCCTTGTGTTTTTCTGAATATGTTTTCTCAAAAAATGAAATATGATACCGTTACTTCAGATATGTACCAGTCTGCTTTTAGGGCGACGGTTTATTTGATAAAACGTGGGCATCAGATTCTTGGGTTGATTGGAAACATGGAGAATTCATTTAAGACGTCAGAATACATTATCGGATTTAAGGACGCCTGCAAAAAATATGGAATACTGCCTATGCACCAGAAGATTATGATTTCAGATGAGGGACATATGAATGTTCGACACTTTCAAGATGAGATAGAAACGTCTGCTCAACCGCCGACGGCGGTTATATCAATGGATTATAGGACTACGATAGAGGTTATCCAGCATCTGGCGGAAACAGGAATATCCATACCAGAAGATATTTCGCTGATTAGTATAGAAGATGACGAGATTTTTTCGGGATTTGCGCCGCCAGTTACGTCTTTGGCACATAACACTAAAGAATTAGGGACAAGAGCTGCTGAAATTCTGATTAAAAGAATGGAAGAAAGAGGTACGGTTTCCCATGAAGTGGAATTGATACCGATGATTTTTCGTGAAAGAATGTCAGTACGAATTGTGGAGGAAAGAGGATATGTGACGGAAGGATAAATGCTTGTAAAATGGAGTAGTAGCATTTAAGTAGAGTTGTAAAACTCACCAAATTTGTTATAGTATCAATGCATGGAAAGGTGAGAAAAATACAATACGACAAATTACTTAAAGATGAGATCGACTAATGCATCAGTTGAGGTATCTCTTATCTGGAGCAACAGTGACTGCCAGTATGACACAACAAATACTTACATGATGTTGAGGCTGATACAAATGTCGGTGGTTCATTTATAGAAACAGCTAATAAATCAAGCGTAACACAAAATATGGGTATATTATGTTAAAACAACAGTTGCTGCTACAGATCAGTATACTGGCTTAGAGGCTGTGAGGAAATTCAAAATTGAGAAAGTAACTTTTCAGTATACATTTCCAACAGAATTAACTATGACTTTAGAACTGTCCAATCCGGTAGGAGGCAGAACTGCCGAGATTAGATATGTTCCGGAAGATGAAAATACTGATTTTGATAAATGGCAAATTAAGGATAGTGAAACTATTTTTTAAAGATGGAGATTATAAAATTTTTTCTGTAACTGAGAATGACATTGTAACAGTTGAGTTTAATGGAAATTATACAGGTATTATTTAAGCAGAATATTTTTTGAAGGATGCATTTATTAGGCTGGAGAAGGAGTGCGGAGAGATGAAAGTAAGAAATAATTTCTGGATACCATTTAGTACTTGGGAATGAGAGAGGTGCCCTCAATCGTGCTAAGCCGTCCGTGGTTTACAACGCATCTGCAACAAATCTTCGGATAATCCGCGATTTTTCCGCTATTTTCGGTTACCCAAACGTTAATCAATTACAACAGTATACGATTCAGAACGCCGCAAGGCGCTGTATGGCCTCTCAGGACATTTG
>CASERA010000107.1 GCA_949290175.1 uncultured Ruminococcus sp. | reverse complement strand
CGCTGGGGAACAGAAGAAAATAGGAAAGAGAGGAACGAAATAGTGAGTGGAAACTTGAATGTATCATCTTCACCGCATATTCGGGATAAGGTGAAAAGCAGTAACATCATGCTTCTGGTCGTGATAGCTTTGATGCCTGCAACAATTTTTGGAATTTATAACTTCAGACATGAGAATGCCTGGCTTCTTGTTGTCGTAACAACAGCAGCAGCTGTAATTTCAGAGTATGTTTATGAAAAATTAATGCATAAACCAATTACGATTGGTGATTGTAGTGCAGTTGTAACGGGACTTCTTTTGGCATTAAACTTACCGCCGACACTTCCCCTTTGGATGGGAGCGTTAGGTTCTGTTTTTGCTATTATTGTAGTAAAACAGCTTTTCGGAGGCCTTGGACAGAATTTTATGAACCCGGCACTTGGGGCAAGATGTTTTCTGTTGATCTCTTTTACAGGGCGCATGACTTATTTTGTGTATGATGGTGTTACCGGAGCAACTCCTTTGGCAGAGCTGAAGGCAGGAGAGATTGTCAATACATTTGATATGATGACAGGTACGATTCGTGGAACAATTGGAGAAACATCTGTCATTGCGATTATGATTGGAGCAATGTTTCTGCTTTTGATGGGAGTAATTGATCTTCGGATTCCAGGTACATATATTATAACATTTGTTATTTTCATTGTGATTTTTGGCGGTCATGGTTTTGATAGTCAGTACATTACCGCACATCTTTGTGGAGGGGGTTTGATGCTCGGTGCATGGTTCATGGCAACAGATTATGTAACTTCTCCGATTACAAAAACCGGACAGATTGTTTATGGTGCATGTCTGGGAATTCTGACCGGGTTATTCCGTCTTTTCGGTGGTTCTGCAGAAGGGGTTTCTTATGCAATTATTATCAGCAACCTTCTTGTTCCGCTGATTGAAAAGATAACTCTTCCAAGACCATTCGGAAAAGGAGGGGAAAAATAATGAACAAGATTGTAAAGAATACATTGATTTTGACTTTGATTACTATTGTGGCGGGAACATTGCTGGGACTGGTTTACGAGGTGACAAAGGCTCCGATTGCAAGAGCGCAGGAGAAAGCAAAACAGGAAGCATATCAGAAGGTGCTTGCCGGTGCAAGTTCTTTTGAAGATTATGCTGATTTTGATTCATCTGAGGCATCCGAAGTAGTGAAAGCAGCTGGATACACAGATGACATTACAGAAGCAGTAGCAGCAAAAGATGCAGAAGGAACAGTCATTGGATATGTGGTAGCAGTGACTTCTCACGACGGATATGGTGGTGATATTAGCATTTCAGTGGGAATTGATGTAGATGGAACAGTGACGGGAATTGAGATGCTTTCTATCAGTGAAACAGCGGGTTTGGGCATGAAAGCTGAGGAAAGTGAGTTTAAAGATCAGTTCAAAGATAAGAATGTGGATAAATTTACATATACCAAAAATGGAGAAGAGGGCGATGACAAAATTGATGCCATCAGCGGTGCAACGATTACAACAAGCGCTGTGACCAATGCTGTGGATTCTGCTCTTGTATATTTCCAGAATGTGTTAGGAGGCAGTGTCAATGAATAGATGTACAGAAAGACTCTATAATGGTCTGATTAAAGAAAATCCTACCTTTGTTCTGATGCTGGGAATGTGTCCGACACTGGCGGTTACAACTTCGGCAATTAACGGAATCGGTATGGGACTTTCCACTACCGCGGTCCTGGTTCTATCTAATATGTTGATTTCCATGTTGAGAAAAATCATACCGGATTCTGTGAGAATGCCTGCATTTATTGTAGTAGTAGCTTCTTTTGTAACAATTGTACAGTTTCTGCTGGAGGGATTTGTTCCAAGTCTGTATGATTCTTTGGGACTTTATATTCCTCTGATTGTTGTAAACTGTATTATTTTAGGGCGTGCAGAAAGCTATGCATCGAAAAATCCAGTAATTCCATCCATTTTTGACGGACTTGGAATGGGACTTGGTTTTACAGTTGGTCTGACATCAATTGGAATTGTCCGTGAGCTAATTGGGGCAGGTAAGATTTTTAATATTCAGATTTTACCATCTTCATATGAGCCGATTACAATTTTTATCCTGGCTCCGGGAGCGTTTTTTGTACTGTCAGGTCTGACAGCTCTGCAGAATCGTGTAAAAAATAAAGCTAAGGCAAAGGGTAAAACAGTTGTGGAAGCCGGTGGATGCGGTGCCGGATGCAGCTCCTGTGCGTCTAAATGTGGAAATGCCGGAAGCGGACAGGAATAGGAGGGATGGAAATGAAAGAATTATTATTGATTGCAGTTGGATCTGCTTTAGTAAATAACGTGGTGCTCAGTCAGTTCCTTGGAATCTGTCCATTCCTGGGAGTATCTAAGAATGTAAAAACTGCAGCAGGTATGGGAGGAGCAGTAATCTTTGTTATTACAATTTCCTCTTTTGTTACAGGACTGATTTATAAATTTATTCTGGTACCACTGAATTTTGAGTATCTCCAGACAATTGTATTCATTCTTGTAATTGCAGCATTGGTACAGTTTGTAGAGATGTTTTTAAAGAAAGCAATGCCTCCACTGTATGAAGCATTGGGTGTATATTTGCCTTTGATTACAACAAACTGTGCGGTGCTTGGTGTTGCGCTTACTAATGTTCAGAAATCTTATGGAATTGCAGAAGGTGTTGTGAATGGGGCTGCGACTGCCTTTGGATTCCTGGTTGCCATTGTACTTATGGCTGGAATTCGCGAGAAGATTGAATATAATGACATATCAGAATCTTTCCAGGGAACTCCGATTGTGCTTGTTACGGCAGGGCTGATGGCAATTGCTTTTTTCGGATTTTCAGGATTGATTTAAGGAGGACGTAGAATATGATATCAGGAATTTTAATTGCTGCGGTGATTGTCGGAGGAACCGGATTGTTCATTGGCGTCTTTCTTGGAATATCCGGCAAGAAATTTGCAGTGGAAGTTGATGAGAGGGAAGAAGCCATTCTGGCAGAACTTCCGGGAAATAACTGTGGTGGATGCGGATATGCAGGCTGTTCCGGCCTGGCTGCCGCAATTGTCAAAGGAGAAGCGGAAATTGGAGGCTGCCCGGTTGGAGGTACTGTGGTGGCTTCTAAAATTGGTGAAATCATGGGGCAAAGTGCACCGAAGCAAGAGCGTAAGGTAGCATTTGTTAAATGCGGAGGTACTTGTGAAAGTGCCTTAAATGAATATGAGTATCAGGGAATTAAGGACTGTATGATGGCAAGTCTGATGCAGGATGGAGGGCCAAAGGGATGCGGATATGGATGCCTTGGCTTTGGCAGCTGTGTGAAAGCTTGTCCATTTGATGCAATCCATGTGAAAGACGGGATTGCTGTTGTAGACAAAGAAGCCTGCAAGGCGTGCGGAAAATGTATTGCGGCATGTCCGAAAAAACTGATTGAATTAATTCCATATAAGCAAAAGACGTTTGTGCAGTGTAGTTCTCATGAAAAAGGAAAAGCGCTGATGAGTGTCTGCAAAGTTGGATGTATCGGATGTAAATTATGTGAAAGAAGCTGCGAGTTTGGAGCAGTTACGGTATTGAACAGTCTGGCACATATTGATGCAGATAAATGTACAAATTGTGGCGTCTGTGCAGAAAAATGTCCGAGAAAGATTATCATGCCTAGGAAATCCGCAGGCTGATGATAAATTCGAAGCGGGACAAGTCTCTCTATTCAGAGGGGCCTGTCCCGCTTTCGTGCGCCTGGCGGCGCACGTTTCTAATGGGTGCAAGTCCCTAGTCTGCCCTAGTAGTGGGAAAGACATAGCCAAAGACAAGGG
>CASERA010000106.1 GCA_949290175.1 uncultured Ruminococcus sp. | reverse complement strand
TGCTTTCTTTAAACGCAATTCCATGGATGCTCATAGAAAAGATCAATGCTGCAATATATATTCCAAAATTGCCTGTGTGGTTGTCAATCTTTAATGTCATAAAATAGTAAATGAAGAATATTACTATAGAAACAGCGAAAGAAAATAATATGGTTTTTCGCTCATTCTTGAGGACAAAGCAGACTCTTTTCCGATGATACAGAATAAGGAAAATAAAACATACAACACTTCCAACAAACTGTATTCCAAACATACACGCAAATGCCTTGTCAGAAAAGGGAAGGCTTAAAATCACTCCCAGGCAAAGTCCAATCAAAAGAATGTCTGTTATTTTTTTAAACTTATATTTGTAACCTTGAAAGAGAAATAAAAAGCAAAATTTAATAGATAAAAAAATAATAATTGGACTTAATAAGAGGAAAAATGTATCGGTTCCATCCATTATTTTAGAAACTGACAAAAAATACCAGCTATCTATTGCCAACAGCCCACAAAAGAGAAACTGAATATAATTCTCCCGAAGATTGCATGATGCAATATATGTGATATCTATTAAGAATAATGTGGCAAGCAGCAACGGAACCAGACTTTGTACTTCAAACGCTGATTGGTTGACAGATGCTTTACACATAAACAGAATAGGCAAATATAATTTACAAAAAATAATGTCTTTATCATCAAACCTTTCAATGATCATCACTCCCCGCACAGTGTTTAAAAATTATTATAGCAAATAATATTAAATAAGAAAAGCCAGCCAGCCGTTCCATAAAGTAATCTGGCTGGCTCTATGATAGATGTGTTTTTTATTGCTTCAATACTACTTTGTAACAAGCTTGGACTGTTAGAAGATAATAAATAGCATAGATAGCAAAAGTCAATAGAATAGCGATCACACCAGGGACATACTGGATGAATGAACTTCCCAATAAATTTTGCATTAGACCAGATTTATATACTATAGTTGCAAAGATACAGTCTAATAGCCCTAATAGAAACGGAATGCTGAAAAAGGTCAGTATCTGATTTCTTAAAATCTTTTTGATATGGCTCTTTGTATAACCAATCTTTTCCAGAATTTCATAGTCTGACTTAGAATCAGTTACAGCAGAAATATTATTGAAATATAAAATACTCCCCACAGCAATAAAGAATAATATCACAAGGAAACCAATCAAAAGGAACGTGGAGCTGTTCAGATAGAGCAGGTCATGGATTCTATGAGAGTATCCCTGCAGATATGGACTCCTGTTCATATACTCAGAGATTGCCTGATACAGCGCTTCATTATTCTCTATTGAACTTCCATTCAGACTGACAACAGTAGAAAATGGCAGTTGATTTTGTCCGATTTCATGGTACAAATTGTCGCTGACAACTAAAGTGCCGATACTATTTGCAAAGGAAATCACATTATCCAGTGATACGTCTTTGACTACAACTGTCTTTTCTATTCCCTTGAGATTCAAACAGTATTGTTTTCCTTTTTCAGAATTTTTCGTACTGTCTGGCTGGTATTTTATTAGAATTGACTCATCATCATTCAAAGGCGCAAGAGTCTTGGACAATTTCTCATTTCCCTGTGCATTTAGCAGGTCTATATACTGTGAGTAGGAAATGCACTCAAATCCAGCCTCCCTTAGTATATCTTCATTATTTGATCCGTTTTTTGAAGCCACAGGACTGTACTCCGCAGGCAGGTCATCAGAAGATGATGTAACTTTGTATATATCTGTTTGAGTAAATATAATGTCATCTGCATTTGGAGAATATTTCTCCACCATTCGTTTTATATCCTGAAGCTGTGTTTCATTTTCCAGTCTGAACTCTATTTCCGATGGAGCAACTCTTGCTACGGCTGCAATGGGATAATAGAGTGTCAATGCCATAACACTCGATATAGTCAGTGTAGCGGCTGACAGTAAAGTAAGCATAATGAGTGTTTTGGAATTTGAGCGAATGCTATAAATGAAATTTGGTGTGGTAATGATTTTGGTACTTG
>CASERA010000105.1 GCA_949290175.1 uncultured Ruminococcus sp. | reverse complement strand
TTATTAGTAATTGTTCCTGCATTCAACTGTGTGATATCCGTACGTGGAATTGAAATTCCTGCTACTGAATAACAATACTGAGTCAGTCCGGAACAATCCAGCCCTACTCCCGGTGAACTTCCACCCCATACATATGGAACACCAATCTGTGAATATGCTGCATTTACAATCGTCTGTCTGATACTTGAAGTATCTGTTGTATCCGGTGTTGGCTCGGGAGCCGGAGTTGGAGTTGGGGTCGGCGTTGTATCTGCTGACGAAGTATCTTCCTGTGCCGGCGTTCCTCCGTTCGTATTGCTGCTGTTATTCGTATTGCCTGCATTGCTTGTGTTATTCGTATTACTTGCGCTGCTTGTCCCTCTATTCTGATTTGCAGCTGCCGCTGCTGCCTGTTCTTGGGCACGCTTTGCTTCTTCGGCTGCTTTTCTCGCTGCCTCCGCCGCGGCTTCTTTGATTTGCTCATCCAGATTTGCTACTTCAGCACTTTTTTCAGTAATAATTGTATTCAGTTCTACCTGCTGTGATTCATAGCTGGCCGCTGTCTGTTCCAGATTTGCCTGTTCTTCTTCCAAAGTTTTCTTCAACTCTGTAATCTGATTCACAGTTGCCACATATTCTTCCAGCTGTTTTCTGTCATATTGATGAATCTTCTGTGCATATTCCGCCTGCGTCAGCATCTCTGCAATGCTTCCTGATTCCAACACCTTTTCCAATGCGGAACCATTGCCTTCTTCGTACATATATCTAATGCGCAGAATCATATCCTGACGCTGCTGCTCTTCTTTAGCCTCTGTTTCTTCCAACTCTTTCTGAGCTTCTGAAATCTCCTGCCCCTTCTGAATCAATTGATTCTGCAAATCATTCATCTTTGTCAAAAGTGTCGAAAGCTGTGACTGTAAATTATTCACTTCATTCTGAGCAGCTTCTTTTTGACTCTGAAGCTTGCCCGTATCAGTCGTCGGTGCAGCTAAAACCGGAGTTACAGTCATGGAACACGTAAGCGCCGCCGCAAGGACCGCACTGCGCACTCTCTTCATATTCATATAAACTCACCTATCCTTATATTCTTATTTATGTCCCCACATATGTCTTACTATACCGTATTATACAGTATTTTTCAACATAATTTGTAGATTTTTACAAATTGGGGTTATAATATTTTCAAGTTTAATCATACAATAAGAATTATAATGGATACGTGATTAAAAAGCAATGGCTTTTTAACATTTTTGTAATATTTTCTTTACATTTTTTCTTCCCCGGTTCCATCTAAAATTACTGTCTTTCTTACAGACACTTTTCCACTCCCGAAAATCTGCTTATAATACTCTGTTACCCGTATATCCAGCAGCCCTTTTTCTGCATCTGCCGCTAAAATTTCTATTTGAAACCGGGAATCACTCGTTGTTCTCACCAGCATATTCTGCAAAAAATCTGCCGTCAATTCTTCTCCATTTTTATTTTTCTCAATCTCATAAGACGGATTTATAGTCAGAATCTCCATCGACTGCTCCATTGCCGCTCCCACAATACTATCTAATTCATTTTGATGGATGGTTCTGGTCTCCACAGTATAGACTGCTGCACCTGCAAAAATCAAAATTATAAATAAAAAGAAGCCCATTACTGCATGTTTCATATCCTCTCCGCCTCCTCATGTCTCCACTTACTTTGCATATCCCGTAATCTGATGCTCTAAAAACAGATTCAGAAGGGGAATCGTATAGTGATATTTCAACGTAACCTTTGCATATTTACTTCCTGCCGCGCTGACAATGGGCTGAATTGTCAACTCCTGATATCCATTTTCAAGCGCTTTTTCCTCGCATTGCCTCATAACAGCTTCTGTATAATCACTCGCTTCAATCTCCGTTATCACCGCTGAATGATACGCCTGTGCCTTCTGTGTATTTAAAGACGCACTGATGTAAGCGATACTTAAAACCGCCATAAATGCAATCAGTACAATCCCAACCATCGTCTCGATTGCTCCCTTCATGTTCCCCGCCTTTCTCAATCCACAACAAAACGATACTGTTTCGTGACCTCTCTTGTATATGAGCCCTGATAGTTTTCTTTCGTTTGATAGGTGATCTGATACACTCCCCGCTGTTTAGGGCAAAACCGATGCGGATCCACTGAATGTTCCAGATTGTTCCCATCCGGTGCTGTCAGCTTTGTAATAGACACCGGAAGAGACTCCCCATCCGCATTTTCAGACTTTACATAAAACTCCTTCTCTCCCAGTAAATCATACTCTTTGCCACATTCCAGCTTTTTCACAGTTACACTTAGAGATGGATCTGCTCTTTTCGAAAGCCCTTTCAGCATATCGTAACTATCCATTTCTCCCAGAGAACTTCCCGGTGCTGCCGCTGCCAACATTCCCAATACTCCCTGCCGGGAACTGCTCCCCAAAAACAGAAGCAGTGCACAGACAACAATTGCAGCAACTACAACCCTGCCATATTCCCCAATCCAGCTTTTCACCCTCAGCCCTCCTTTTGTACGATTGTTCCGATGCCCTCAAAAAATAATTCCGCCAGATGCCGCAGACCACCTTCCTGTGCAGCCATGGAATACATCAGCCCTATCAGCATCATACCCATAATGCAAGTTACGATAACACCTCCATATTCCTCTACAAACGCTTTCATTTGCACACCCTCTTTCTTTTGTTTTTCTTTTATCAAGCTGTACTGATTTCCAAAAGAATATACCACAGTGCCGACATCACCGCATAGCCAACTGACGAAATCACAATCAGAGAACCGTACTCTTCAAAAAATTCATTCATTTCTTCACCTTCTTCTTTAAATTGTATTTACAACAGACAGAATATTAAATATTACCAAAACCAAATCTGCCAGCATCTTCAGCACCCCTGTAACCATGGGCAGCAGAACCAGAAATCCAATCCCCGCAAATATATCCTCCTGTCGGAGTTTTTCCGCCTTATCCATCATCACTATATTGCGCTGCACCAGTGCATCTATTTGTTTTCCCATATCCCCTGTTCCGAATTCTGCCATGGAATATAGAAGCTTCATTGCAGAAAAAACATCCGGAAGCTTTAATACTTCCATAAACCCGATATATGGTTTTAAAGAATTCGGATGCTGTTCAATCCCTTCCAGAAGTTTGTTCAATTCATCTTTTAAAATTTCCGGCGCATCAGGAATCGTCTTTTCCAGGGATACGTGCACATTATCCGTCTGCAATTGAAGCGATAAATTCATCAGCCACTCGGGAAATTGTTTTTCCACCTCCTTTTTAACCCGTTTCATTGCTGATTTATATTTACGTCTAGGCTGACCTGCCAATAAAACTGCCAATATCACGACTAAAACCGCATATAGTACATTTCCTTTCCAATACAAAATTGCTGCTGCTGCCAAAAACAATACTGCCGCTGCAAGGCTTTTTTTCTTTTCTTTTTCCATACTGCCACACATCATATAGTTGTATTTTTGCAGTATTTCTTCGGAATCTGATTCTCCCTCCATTAAAATCAAACTTCCCGACAATTTTCTCTGTGCAGTATACCAGATTAGCAAATTTAGAATCACTACTGCTGCCGTTACCACTTGGGAAACCAAATTATCAGTAATATCAAATTCTTTCGGCAGCATCAAAATACTCATGGCGCAAATCAAAAAAGACAGTCCGATTCCGATGGTAACTTTTATCTTGATATTCTTCTTTTCATTCTCCTGGCTATATACCCTCTCAATCCACAATTTCCTGTCATTCAGCAGAATTTCAACCGCTGCATCGGGACACCCTCCTGTCCGTTCCACTTTCCTTAAAAAATCATGGATTTTATACAGCCGTTTACAACCATACTCTTTCTCTATAATAGAAAATGCTTCTTCATAAATGTCTCCTCTGGTTTCTGCTGCCCGAATATGCAGCACTGCCCGCTCAATGCTTTCATAAATCTGACTTTCTCCCTCCTGAAACAATAATAGCGTATCTTCCAGTGCTGTCAGGATTTTTGCTCTTCGCTTGAAAGAATAAAGCAGCTGTTCCATATAGGCAGTAAGGTCTTCAAATTTCTTTTCTTCATACAAGTTTCTGTACGTCATTAGAAATACTCCCGGAACAAAAACGGACACAATGCCCATCACCAGCAGCATAAATGGGACCTTCAATCGAAAAACCCAGGTAAATGCTGCGATTCCCAAATATATCCCCAGCAAATATTTGAGATATACTGATATCGAAAACGTATACCCATACTTTTCTATCTCTGTATTCAACCGTTTTGGGTTCCAATACCGAAGCATCTTACTCCTCCCCTCCCGAATGGATTTTCAATATCTGCCCACTGAAATTTTTTCCTTATATTTTCCGAAAGTTCTCTCGATACCATCTTCCCATTTTCTACAATTAAATGTTTTTTATTGGACTCCCCTACTCTGTCAAACAGACAGATTTGATCAATAAACCGAACAACCTTTCCGTTTTCTGCCACTTTTTTACACAAAAGAACCCCTACATTCAAAAAACTATAAATATCATTCTCCAGCCGGGATGCCGCATAAGAATCCTGCATCATATTCTGAATCCTGTCCGGGATTTTTCTCGTGTCATCCGTATGTAGTGTTGTCAGACCATGCAGTCCCGTCGAAAAGCACTCCAGCAGATATTTTACCTCCGCTGACCGTGCCTCCGACAATAATACCCATTGCGGATTCTGCCTCAGTGCCGATTTAATTGCCTTTGTATAGGAAAACAATTCTTCATCCACCTTCAGCTCTACACAGTTTGCTCCTGGATTAATCTCCCGGTAATGGATTTCCAAATTGTCTTCTATGGTCATTACCTTTTCATTCCGTGGAATAAACTGTGTCAGGAACTTCAAAAGCTCTGTCTTTCCCGCTCCGGGACATCCGCAGAACACCATATTCAATTTTGCATGCATGCAATGAATCAGAAAACACAGAGTTTCTTCTGAACAATACCCTTCTTCCAGCATTGCTTTCTTTGTCATGCGCATAACTGCCGGAGTCTTCCTTATAGAAATAGAATACCCTGTATTTGTCACACTCGGATGTATAATCGAAATCCGCAGTGCATCCGTTTCCGCTTCCAAAACATTGTTATATTTATTAATCTGCTCACTTACCACATTAGAAATCCGGATACTGAACTGGGTAACAAATTCCGGTGTCAGCTTCACTGGTGCTTTATAAATCCCATATTTCAAATACTCCACCCACACGTCTCTTCCATTGTAATTGATATCCGTAACCTCTTTATCTTTTACATAGGGAAGCAGCAACCCAAAATGTTCCTCTTTTAAATTCCATGCTTCTTGGGATACTTTCATCATCACACCACTTTCGTTGTACCAAGAGCAGTCGTCAATTTTTCAACAGCTTCTATAATACCGCTTTTAATACTTTCTCCAATCGGAGATGCTGCCACTACAATAATCATAATAATAATTGCAGCTACTACAATAACGCCATATTCTTCCATAAATGCTTTCATACTAACTCCTCCTTGCGTCCATTTCTGTTTGTTTTGAAACCGTGGTCCTATCTTTCGAATTCCTTGTCTGATTCGATTGGATCCCGGACTGTCAGCCCGTTTCATTTTTCGTCTGTCTCATAAACTGCCTCCTTTCTGTATACTGCCGTACAGAAATCTTCCATACAGCCTTTATTTAAACTTTAAAAGTTCAAACCTGGAACACTGCCAACTCTTCATATTCCGAAAATCTGCAAAAATAAAACACTACACACGGGGAAACTTAGAGCCTTTCTTAGAAATAAAAATCAGAATAAATCAAGATATGAATTTAAAACTATAATCGATAAAATAGAAATATATATAATTAACATTTATATAATTAATATTAATGATAAGTGTCAGAAACTGACTATATTTGATATTTTGATAAACTGCCCTCAGGCGCTTAATAGAATTTTAGAACGATTGGAAGACTCCGAATCGCTTCGTCATGTCTGTATTATAAGTCCCCTGTTTTCTAAAGTCAATGTCAAAATTATAAAATCTTCATAAAGAAAAGCCATCCGAAGATGACTTTTCTTTGCAATATTTATAATCAAATCTTTCCTACTGTACGGAAAGATTTGTATATCCCATCAGGCTTTCATCCACTTCTTTTGCCGCTTCACGCCCTTCGCGGATTGCCCATACAACCAGGGACTGACCTCTTCTCATATCTCCGGAAGCAAAAACATGCTGTACATTCGTTGCATATTTTCCTGTTTCTGTCTTTACATTGGTTCTTTCATTCACTTCCACGCCAAATGCTTTTGTAATATAGCTTTGGCTTCCAAGGAATCCTGCGGCAATAAGTACCAGATCCACTTCTACCGTGTACTCACTTCCGGCAATTTCCGTCATCACCATACGCCCTGTTTTTTCATCCTTTTTGCTTTCCAGTTTTACAAGAACCGCCTTGCAGACATTGCCTTTTGGATCTTTTAAGAATTCTTTTACCGTCGTTGTATATACACGCGGATCGGAGCCAAAAACTGCAATCGCTTCCTCCTGTCCGTAATCTGTTTTACAGATTTTCGGCCACTCCGGCCACGGATTCTGCTCAGTTCTTGTATCCGGTGCCTTCGGCATCATTTCCAGCTGAAGAACAGAAGCCGCACCATGGCGGATAGAAGTTCCCACACAGTCATTTCCGGTGTCGCCTCCACCAATTACCAGAACCTTTTTCCCTTTTGCGGAAATGTAGTCTTTTTCCTTCAGCTGCATTTCATTCTTCCAGAGAGCTTTTGTGGTAGATTTGAGGAAGTCCACCGCAAAGTAAATCCCCTTTGCATCTCTGCCCGGAACTTTGATATCTCTTGGTTCAGATGCTCCGCATGCCAGTATGACGCGATCGAAATTTTTCATAATTTCCTCTGCTTTCACATCTTTGCCGACATTACAGTTCACCTTAAATACAACACCTTCTTCTTCCAGAATTGCTGCCTTTTTATCGATTACCTGCTTCTCCAGCTTCATATTCGGGATTCCGTAACGAAGTAATCCTCCTACCTTATCTTCCCGCTCAAATACAGTCACTGTATGCCCTCTTCGAATCAGCTGGTCAGCTGCTGC
>CASERA010000104.1 GCA_949290175.1 uncultured Ruminococcus sp. | reverse complement strand
TATACTGAACTACGGGAATACCTGCCGGAAAGCTTTCATCTGCTTTTGATTGCCTCTCCTGAGAAAGGCGGGCAGGAATGTATGGATGGTGTGGTTAAGCTGCCCATGCCGATGAAAGGATACGATCTTTTGAATACGGTGGAAATGATTCTTCAATCCATGTATCGAAGAAAAAAGAAGCGGAAATCTGCACCTCGGGAGAAAAAACCGGAGGAATATATTGTGATAAGGCAGGCAAAGGCAGTTTTAATGGAGCGCAACGGGATGTCGGAAGATGACGCTCATCACTATCTGCAGAAGTGCAGTATGGATAGTGGAAACAATCTGTTGGAAACAGCGGAAATGATATTGACAATTATGGAACAGTGAAGAGGAGAAAATAAAGTGAAATTTACAAAGATGCAGGGCTTAGGAAACGATTATGTTTATGTAAATGGATTCGAAGAAAAAATAAAGAATCCTTCAGAATTAGCAGTAAAGGTCAGTGACAGACATTTTGGAATTGGTTCGGATGGACTGATTATAATTAATCCATCTAAGCAGGCGGATTTTGAGATGGAGATGTACAATGCAGATGGATCCAGAGGAGAAATGTGTGGAAATGGGATTCGATGTGTTGCAAAATATGTATATGATTATGGCCTGACAGATAAAACTCAGATTTCAGTTGAAACTCTGGGAGGAATCAAATATCTGGATCTGACAGTGGAAGATGGGAAAGTTGTACTTGTAAAGGTCGATATGGGAAGTCCTGTATTTAAACCAGAGCTGGTTCCTGTTGTAGCTGAGGGGGAGAAGGCAGTGGATGAGCCAATTTTTGTGAATGGAAAAGAATACAGGATGACCTGTATTTCTATGGGAAATCCACATGCAGTAGTGTTTATGGATGATGTGAAGAATCTGGATATTGAAGCCGTTGGTCCTGGATTTGAACAGCATGAGAGATTTCCAAACCGTGTAAATACAGAATTTGTAAAAGTTCTGGACAGGCATACAGCTGAAATGCGGGTATGGGAACGTGGTTCGGGAGAAACGCTTGCATGTGGAACAGGAGCGTGTGCAGTTGCGGTAGCTTGTATTTTAGAGGGATATACAGAAGATGAAGTAAAAGTAAAGTTACTGGGAGGTGATTTGATTATAAAGTGGGATCAAGAAGCAGACAAAGTATATATGACTGGACCAGCAGAAGTTGTATTTGATGGAATATGGAAAGAATAATAACCGGGAGGGACGGATATGTTTAAAATAAATGATAATTATTTAAAATTACCTGGAAGCTACTTATTTTCTACAATAGCCAAAAAGGTGGCAGTTTATAAGCAGGAGAATCCGGAGAAATCCATTATCAGGCTTGGAATCGGAGATGTGACACAGCCGCTGGCACCCGCACTGATAGAGAGCCTGCATAAAGCGGTGGATGAGATGGCACATGCGGAAACATTTCATGGGTATGCTCCTGATTTAGGATATGAATTTCTGCGCAGCGCAATGGCGAAGAATGATTATCAGGCACGCGGATGTGAAATCTCGGCACATGAAGTATTTATTTCTGATGGGGCAAAATGTGATTCTGGAAATATTCAGGAGATTTTCAGTGTTGATAATAAGATTGCTGTATGTGACCCGGTATACCCGGTTTATGTGGACACCAATGTTATGGCGGGCAGGACCGGTACGTATGATCCTAAGAGTGAGACATGGAGCAATGTGATTTATATGCCGTGTACAGCAGAGAATCATTTTGTGCCGGAACTTCCGAAAGAAACACCGGATTTGATTTACCTGTGTTTCCCGAACAATCCGACAGGTTCAACGATTACAAAGTCTCAGCTTCAGGAATGGGTGGATTATGCAAACAAAGTCGGGGCAGTGATTATCTACGATGCGGCGTATGAAGCTTATATTTCGGAAGAAAATGTTCCTCATACCATTTATGAATGTGAAGGAGCCAGAACTTGTGCCATTGAGTTGCGCAGTTTTTCCAAGAATGCCGGTTTCACGGGTGTACGCCTGGGTGCAACAATTATTCCAAAAGATTTAAAATGTGCAGATGTGACTCTGCATTCGCTTTGGGCGAGACGTCATGGAACAAAATATAATGGAGCACCGTATATTGTTCAGAGAGCCGGAGAGGCGGTGTATTCAGAAGAAGGAAAAGCACAGCTAAAACAGCAGGTGGATTATTATATGAGGAATGCTAAAGTTATTTATGAAGGTTTGAAAGATGCCGGATATCAGGTATCTGGAGGTGTGAATGCTCCATATATATGGCTGCAGACACCGAAAGGCATGACATCCTGGGATTTCTTTGACTATTTATTAGAACATGCAAATGTAGTCGGAACACCAGGCTCTGGATTTGGACCGAGTGGGGAAGGCTATTTCCGTCTGACAGCCTTTGGAAGTTATGAGAATACAGTGAAGGCAATTGAAAGAATTAAAGCGATGTAGCAGAGAAGTTATGTAATAAATAATTAAGAATAAAAAGTGGGACTATGCATCTGAACTTGTGAATTTACAGGGACAGATGCATATTTTAAATCAGATAATCGGCGGTCTGTCTTTCAAGGGGGATTTAGTGATGTTTTTTACTCGTTTTTCAGAGGGGGCACATAATTGTAAAAAAATGAAAAAAGTACTTGACTTTTTCTAAGAGACAGGTATAATAAATATGTTGAGTCTGCCAAAGATAAGGCAAAAGATGATGCGGATTGGTGTAATGGCAGCACAGCAGACTCTGACTCTGTTAGTAG
>CASERA010000103.1 GCA_949290175.1 uncultured Ruminococcus sp. | reverse complement strand
CTTCATCACCTTCAGAAATGGCAAAGCATACTTCTGGTGCATCACCTGGCTTTAATACCTTTCTTTGATTTCCGGATTTTGTCTGTAAAGATACCCATTCAATATAATGAGCTTCTACCATTGGATGCTCTATTGAACCAACAGAAACCTTTACTGTATTGCCTTCCACAGTCCATACCGGAAGATGCTTTTCTACTGCACCATCAGATGTACCTGGAATAATCTCTGTCATTTTCTGACCGCAACACATTACCGGTACACCAGAGTCCTTTACCATTGCAATAATATTCCCACAATGCTCACATATAAAAAATCTTTGTTCCATAGATCTACCTCCAAAAACTATTTTAATAGTTTTCTGCATTTACTTCAAAGTATGACTGTGGATGTGCACATACAGGGCAAACCTCAGGTGCCTTTGTGCCAACTACGATATGACCACAGTTACGGCACTCCCATACCTTAACTTCACTCTTCTCGAAAACTTTCGCAGTCTCAATGTTCTTAAGAAGTGCACGATATCTTTCCTCATGATGTTTCTCGATAGCAGCTACCATACGGAATTTTGCTGCAAGTGCTGTGAATCCTTCAGCTTCAGCTGTTTTAGCAAAATCTTCATACATATCTGTCCACTCATAGTTTTCGCCATCAGCCGCTGCCTGTAGTTAGCAGGTGTATCGCCTAAGCCATTCAATTCCTTGAACCACATCTTTGCGTGTTCTTTTTCGTTATCAGCTGTCTTTAAGAACAATGCTGCCATCTGCTCATAGCCTTCCTTCTTAGCAACAGAAGCAAAATATGTATACTTGTTTCTTGCCTGAGATTCTCCTGCAAAAGCAGCCTCAAGATTTTTCTCTGTCTGAGTTCCTGCATAAGGATTTTTCTTCTCTTCTTCCATTAACTTAAACTTTTCCTTTGGCTGTTTGCAAACAGGGCACTGCTCCGGTGCTTCCTCTCCTTCATGAACATAACCACATACTGTACATGCCCATTTCTTCATAGTCTTTCCTTCTTTCTTAATATTATTTTTTTCATTGTTTGGAATCATTTCTAATAATTTTCTTGCAGCGTCCACAGGAAAATCTTTGGTCGGTGGATTTGCAATCAAATCCTCTAAAAGTTCATGTGCATTGTTACTCTGAGGAAGCATATATCCAGCTTCTCTCAAAATGTCTTCAGCTACCAGTCTTTCTGATTTTGCTACCGCTTTCATCAAACGGTACAGTCCATCTTTATCAGTAGCTTCTGCTATTTGAAGTGCTTCCTTTTCTTCATCCGCTTTTGCTTGTGCAGTCTTATTCAGCACTGCTTTCACCTGATTTGTCTTTGGCTGTTGTGCAGGATATTCCTTTGGCACCATAGAAATTGCTCCACTCGGGCAAGCCTGTGCACACATTCCACAACCGATACACTTTTCTACATCAATCACACTGTTTTCTGTGTCTGTAGCTCCAACAGGGCAAACATAAAGACACAGACAATCTTTAGTGCAAAGTCTTAGATTTCTTACAGCTACTTTTTCATCCATGATTATGCTCTCCCTTCTATTTTCTCAAATTTCCAGTCAGGAACCTTGCACACCGGGCAAAGTTCCGGAGGTGTATCGCCTATGTAAACAAATCCACATGTTGTACATACCCAGATATTTGTATCTTTTAACATGGCTTCCCCTTCGTTCAAATAGCGATTCACTAATGATGAAAGCATTCTTGTAACCTTTTCACCCCATACACATACTCTTGCAGCACCCCTGTCTGCATTAGCATCTGCAGTAGCTCTCACAGCTGCATAATTATCTGCATCTGTCTGAAGTTCCTTGGCAAGTTTTTCGACAGATGCATCATTTACCTCCGGTACAACTGCGGTAAAATAATCTGCTAACTGCCTAAATAAACCTGCCTCTTCCTGCTTGTACTGTTTCTCACAGCCTCTGGCAAGATTGGAACAAAGTGCTGCCAGTTGTCCTGCAGATAGCTTCTCTAAATCCGCTTCCATAGGCTCTATAGCTGTAACAACTTTCTTTTCGTCACCATTTGCTTCCGGTTTAAAATCTGATTTTGCCGCACCACATAGTGGGCATTTCCAATCATCCGGCAATTCTGCAAATGGGACTTTTTCTTTGGCATCATCGTAGACATAGCCACAAATCTGACAAACATACTTCATAGAAAATACCTCCTTTTGTTTTATTATGAAAAGCTATTGTCTACCCTTCTCTATTTCTCCGGAATAGTCAATTATGCCTCCAAATTCAATAACATTTGTATACCCTAAATCCACAAGCTTCTGAGAAGCCTGCTTGCTTCTGTTTCCACTTCGGCAATAGACATATATAGTCTGATTCTTATCCGGAAGTTCCACAATCTCTTCTGTTTCAATGGATTCATTAGGGATATTGATTGCTCCGGGAATGTGTCCTTCCTCAAACTCATCATCTCTTCTGACATCCAAAAGAATATAGTCTGAATCTGCCTCCATAAGCTCAAGTCCTTCTTCCATGGAAACCTGTTTATAACCTGACTTTTGTTCCGTGTTCTGCACAGAATCAGCATTTCCACATCCCGAGAGGATACAGATAAACGTCATACACAGAATCAGTAATTTTTTCATTATGTACCTCCTACTGCTTATCCATTCCACACGGAAGTGATTCTTCTATCAAATTAGTTTCTCTCATGACATTCTCATAGAAACGATATCCTCCTGAGAAGTTGTAACAATCAAATCCTTCCCCGGCTAAAATTCTACAGGATATATAGCTTCTTAATCCGCTATGACACATCACATACACTGGTTTTGACTTATCAAGCTTATCAATGTTTTCTCTTAAATCATCTACCGGAAGATTGATAAATCCATCCACGTGACCTCTTGCATATTCACCCCCGGTTCTTGTATCAAGAAGTGTCACGCTTCCATCTCTTGGTAGCTTGTCCAATTCATCAAAGTGGAACTGTTTTACGATTCCGCTTTCAATATTCTCAATCATAAATCCAGCCATATTTACCGGGTCTTTTGCAGAGGAGTAAGGTGGGGCATATGCCAAATCCAAATCCTTAAGCTCTGTTGCTTTCATACCTGCACTAATGGCTGTTGCAATTACGTCCAGTCGCTTATCGACACCATCGTAACCTACAATCTGCGCTCCAAGGATTTTTAATGTACTCTTTTCATACACAACCTTCATGGTCATGACTTTTGCACCGGGATAATAGCCTGCATGGGAAGCCGGAGATAAAACCACTCTTTCATAATCTATACCAGCATCTTTTGCTGCTTTTTCGGTAAGCCCTGTGCTTGCAGCTGTCATATCAAACAGCTTGATAACCGAAGAACCCATGCTTCCTTTATAATGACTGTCTAATCCGCAAATATTATCTGCCACGATCCTGCCTTGCTTGTTTGCAGGACCTGCTAAAGAAATAACCGCATTATTTCCCGTAACTGTATGCTTTACTTGGACTGCATCTCCTACCGCATAAATATCCGGCACGGATGTTTCCATTTTATCATTTACAACAATTGCTCCCTTAATGCCAAGTTCAAGTCCTGCCTTTTTTGCAAGTGTAGTTTCCGGACTGACACCGATTGCCATTAGAACCATATCGGTACTTATTGGCTCATCATCTTTTAATAGAACCTGTAACTGTTCCTTCTCCTCAAATCCGATTACGTCACCGCCAAGCTTTAGACTTATCCCTTTACTGCGTAGCTTGTTATGTACAAGAGTTGCCATATCATAATCCAGTGTATTCATCAGCTGTTTCGGTCTTTGTACAACTGTTACTTTAACACCCAAGTCACATAGATTTTCCGCAACCTCAAGTCCTATAAAACCACCACCAACCATAACTGCAGTTTTGGGTTTCTTTTCTTCTACAAAGCTTCGGATTTTCAATGTATCTTCTACTGTTCGTAATGTAAAAATCTTCTCATTTTCTATTCCCGGAAGATTCGGCATTACTGGTTTTGCTCCCGGTGATAAAATCAATTTATCATAAGATTCCTCATATACTTTTCCGGTATCCAGATTGTAAACTGTAACTGTTTTCTTTACAGCATTGATGTCTGTTACTTCATGATGAACCTTCATATCTATGCGAAATCTGTTCCATATGCTTTCCGGTGTTTGAAGTGTCAGTTCCTCCTTATCCTCAATTACACCGCCAATATAATAAGGCAGTCCGCAATTTGCATATGAAATGTATCCGGAGCGTTCAAAAACGGTAATCTGTGCATGTTCATCTAATCTTCTAAGTCTGGTTGCTGCTGTTGCACCACCTGCAACTCCACCCACAATTACAACCTTCATCCTTTCACAACCTTTCCTCTGTATGAACTAATACCTCCAATATTGGTAACATGTGAAAACCCCATCTGTTTCAATGCAGATGTAGCACTACTGCTTCTTGCACCACTTTGGCAATATACAAATAGAGGTGTATCTTTATCCGTTATTTTTGCAAGGACTTTCTCTATCTGTTGAAGAGGAATATTCTCACTATTCTCAATATGTCCGGATTCATATTCTTCCTTTGTTCTAACATCTAATAATACAGCTTTTTCTGTTTTCAAAAATTCCTGAACTCCTGCATTGATATCAGCTTGTTTAAAAAATCCGAAAATACTCATTGTAACATCGCCTCCACTTCTGTCTTTGGTCTTGCACCGACAGCTTGTTTTACAACCTTTCCATCTTTAACGAGTACAATGGTTGGAATGCTCATCACTCCAAACGCCTGTGATAATTCACCCTCCTCATCCACATTAACTTTACCGACTTTTGCTTTTCCTTCATACTCCTCTGCCAGCTGTTCAATAATTGGTCCCATCATCTGGCATGGTCCACACCAAGGTGCCCAAAAATCAATCAGTACCGGGATATTGGATTTCATCACTTCATTTTCAAAATTTTCTCTTGTTATTTTTAATTCAGCCATTTGTTAGCCCTCCTATTTTTAATTTCAGTAATCATTCCTGATTTCTAACTTCATTATATACAGTAGGAGTTTTCTCTTCTGTGACTGAGTCTCATTATTCAATTATTTTTTTCAAACCTTCAAAATCTTTTATAAGAATCGCACCTCTGTTAATCTCTATTAGCTCATCTGAAGCAAATTGTTTCAACATTCTCGCCACTACCTCTCTTGCTGAATTGACTTCTTTTGCAATGGTTTCCTGTGTCATTTGAATTTTCTTTTCTCCGGTTTTCTCATAAACAGACAGTAAAAATCTTGCCATTCTCACATCAAATCTTGCAAACAATATTTCCTGCATCACCCATACCACGTCAGAAAATCTCTTCGTCGCAAGTTCATAGGCAAAACATCTCACATATATATTACTATCCATCAGTTTTTGAATCATGCCGGAATGAATTGCCAAAATCTCTGTCTCTTCTTCCGCTAGTAGCTGAACATCCAACGATATTCCTGTAATCACGCAGGACGCTGACATAATGCAACATTCTCCGCTTCCAATATGAAACAAAGTAATCTCTCGTCCTTCTTCATTTGTGATATAAACTCGTATAGAACCTTTTTGTACATAAATCATTCCAAGACATGCATCGGTTGTTCCATAAATATAGGAATCTTTTTTATATACGCGTAAAACAACACCACTTAACAGCTGTGTTTTCTCTTCATCCACAAGATTATTCCAAAAAGGTATTTGCTTTACTACTTCACTAATATCCATCATTTTCACCATCTAACTATTTGCATAGATTAATGACAGTTATTTCCACAACTATGACTGCCACAGGTATGTCCGCCTTCTCCATGCTCATGGTCATGATGGTCACAATGTACATCCGGATTATAGCCAAGTGTTCCATTAATCAAAGCAAGAACAGCTTCATCTGCATTACCGGACACTCCACCATAAAGCTTAATTCCCGCTTCAGCAAGAGCCATCTTTGCTCCGCCTCCGATTCCGCCACAAATCAAAACCTCAATTCCAGAATCCGAAAGTAAACCTGCTAATGCTCCATGACCGCTTCCATTGGAATCCATTATTTCTGTTTTTACAATCTCACCATTTTCTACTTCATATACCTTAAACTGTTCTGTGTGTCCAAAATGTTGAAAAATTTCTCCATTTTCATAAGTTACTGCTATCTTCATATCTTCTTTTCCTTTCGCTATTATATTTTTTTCTGAATTTTCTGCATATCTCCGGCATGGCCTTTCACAACAAGCTCTATGTTTTCCGCTACAGATTCTATAATTTCCGCCGGATATCACTAATTGTTTCCCACTCACAATACAGTCCGAAATTTTATATCTTGCTCTTTCATATATTTCTGTGACTGTCGTGCGTGAAATATCCATTACTGCAGCGCATTGTTCATGATTTTGTTTTTCAAAGTCTACAAGCCTTATCACTTCATATTCATCGACAGAAAGAACCACACTTTCTGGATTTGTAACTCCTTCCGGTTCAAAACATGAATATTCCGGTTCACTACAGACTCTTCTACACCTTTGTGGTCTTGGCATATTATCACCTCACGTTTCCGACATATGTTGATTATAGCATATCTTTCAGTTTTAATCTATAAAAACTCTTCCCAAAATAAAAATTATCAAAAATAAAAAAGTAAACTGGCTAAAATATCAGTCTTCTTTTCGCATTGTTATTATATTTTTTACTTGATACTTAAAATTCACATCTATTTTATTCCCCACACAACCGTAACACTGTCTGTCACATCTATATCATCCGGGTTAATGTCAATATCATAAGTTTCATCCGGCTCACAGCTCCTGATGCAACATTCTTCCAGCATCATTTTGTCCATTGGTCTTGATACAAAGTCTATTTCCGCCCAGGAATAATCTATTGTAATAATCTCTCCCAGACTTACTCCTGATGCTTTTGAAAGAACATCTGCCTTTGCTTTTGCGTCTGTTACCGCATTTGCCAACAACTCGTTTTTGCATTTCTCCGGCTCCGCTACCGTATATTCTATGCGAAACTCCGGTCTTACCGGAGAATGTCCAAGTTTATATAGTACCTTACCCAACCTCTTATTATCAGCAGGAAATTCAATCTTCATTCGATGCACATATTTATATCCTTCAAATCTTCTTTTCCAGCTTTTGTCCTTTGCCTGATAGCTCTCATACTCAGCACTTACATTAAAGCTCAAGGTCTTAATATCTTCCCTATCAAATCCTAAGTCTGAAAACATTTGTTTCAAATATTCTGTCATATGCGTGGATTCTTCCAATGTCGCATCATACTCTTCCTTCATTCCTTCCATCGTCATAACCAGTCTGACCGTATCCGGTTTAACTGACAAATTTCCTTTACCTGTTACTCTGATTGTTCGTTCCATAGCAATTCCTCCTAATCTTCTTGCCAATTTTCTGTAAATTCCTTTAATATAAAACCTAAAAGCTCCTTCGTTAATCGCACATATTTTCCAAATGGATTAATAACCAATCCCTGTACCTTTTCACTTTTGTACGCAATCTCCATCATGTCATATAAAGGAATTGACATGATGACATTTCCACACTGTTTGCGCCTTGATTCCTCTTCCCCTGTGAAAAAATAAAACCATTCTTCATCCTTTCCTTCTGTCACGGTATCCATGTGTAATCTGACATCGTGATCCAGTGTAAGGGTATCTCCTTCCTTGAGATGATACACATCCAAATCAGAAAACATGTCTTCCCCCACCGTTACAAAAGGCACCAATACATGACCTTTACTTTTCATCCTCCCACAAAGCATTGTCAAAAGAAATAAAAGGCTATTCTTGTCATCTTTCGCATACATTTGATGTATGGCTGTCTCAATGGCAGCATTTCCGGATAAATCTTCATATTCATCTGAGTTATAAACTCTCCTGCCAATGGTTTCATCAAATAATTGCATCACATGTAAGATATCCTCACTTACCCGGTTTCTGCATTCTGCTCGTAAAATCGCTGACATATCATAAAATGCTTCTGCGATACTTCCTGTTATAGCTGCGAGGGTATCCGTGTCACCGCCAAGTGAGACTGCATTTCTTACTGCATCCTCGAAATTTTCAGACTCCAGAAACGCAATGATTGCTTCCGGAACCGTTTGCTGACAACTTTCCACATGATGATAAGTCGGTCTTATTTCATCCAATGTACGATTCAAATCATATCCAAACTCTTTGATTACATACTCTCTGATGCCATCCTTATTCACCCCATGCCTTGCCAAAAAGATACAGCTTGCTGTAGCCTTTGCTCCTTTGATACCTTCCAGATGGTTATGTGTTACTTCCGCTGTGTAAGCTGCCACCTCCCTGGTTCTCTCTAAAGTAGGATAAAGCCAGCCAACCGCAGACACCCGCATTGCAGAACCATTTCCATAACTGTTATATGGCTTCGGGCTTCGAGCTGAGAGCCAATAGCGAAATCTTCCGCCATATCCGGCATGAGGATATCGCTTCCCCCAGTTCTGCATATTTGTTGTCACAGCATCCTCAATTTCTTCCTTTGTTGCATCCGGACCGACTGCAATTAAAGCCTCTGCGATTGCAGCTGTCATTACAGAATCATCCGTAAACTGACAACCTTTTGTAAACAGTTCAAAATCCTTTGTCTTAGCACCTCTATCAAACTCAAATGGACTTCCAATAATATCGCCTAATATTGCTCCGTACATAGCTCCTCCTATCCCCGGTCTGTTCCGGCTCATTGCATCTTTTTCTTTCTTACAGTTGGATTCCTTTAATGCTGCCCGGTACTGCCTGAACATTCCCTTCTTTGCATTATCAACTGGATGAATCGTACTCCTACGAAACTTCTTGTTTTCAGTAGTTGTAATCTTCGACCCTTTAATTTTCGGACTGCGCTCAACCGTATAGATGTTAGAAGCTT